>NZ_JBSFTC010000098.1:0-35991 GCF_053590415.1 Nonomuraea sp. NPDC003201 | reverse complement strand
GAGCAGCGCGCGGGCGCTCTCGGCGCCGAGCTCCCAGCTCGCCTCGCGGCCCGCGACCCGCAGCCGCTCGACGGCGGACTCGGCGTAGGTCACGGCCTCGCCCGCCTTGCCGGCGTCGATGAGCGCGGCGACGTATTCGGTGGCGAGGCCCGTGAAGGCGGGCTTCTCCGGGCTCATGCCCTCGATGTGCGTCCCCAGCGTCTCCAGGCGCTCGCTCGCGTAGCCGGGGCCGTCGGTGTTGGCCCAGGCGATGGCGAGGGCCTCGACGGCCGCCGGGGCGGCCGGGCACTCGCGTACGTCTTCGCGCTGGGCGAACGCCAGCAGCTGCTGCGCGTCGTCGAGGGCGACCGCGCCCTGCGCCCGGTCGCCGATGCGGCCGATCAGGTGCCAGTAGCGGGCGTAGAACTCGAGCCAGGGCAGCTCAAGGGCCTCGGCCTGCTGCGCGATGGCCGGGGCCATGACGTCGAGCTGCGGATATCGGCCCTCGTAGGCCTGTGCGGGGAGGTCTCCCAGCGCCATGGCGAGGCCAACGTTGCCCGCCTCGGAAAGCTGCTGCTGGGTTTCGCCGACCCAGGCCCAGATGTCCACGTCCATGGGGAGCCAGTCTGCCAGGTCAACGAGCGTCCCCAAAACGCAGAAGGCCGATCAGCTCGTCCGATTCGCTGCTGTCAAGGACCGAAAATGCCGATGCCATCAGGTCGTCCGTCGTCTCCTCCACCGCGGCGCGGCGCGCCACGACCTCCGGGCCCGGCGTGGCGTACGGCTCCGGCCACTGGAAGAACTTGGCGATCATCTCTCCCGTGGTGGCCCCGAACGGGGTCGCGTCGTGGCCGCTCGCGAGCGTGGCCTCCAGCGGGTGCAGGCCGGCCGCGATCACGGCGTTGGCGTGCAGTCCGCCGCGCAGCTCGCGTACGACGTGCATGAGCTGTACGGCCCGCGCGGGCGGGTCGTCGGGCAGCGGCACGGCCCGCCAGCCCGCGAACAGCGGGACGCCCGCGCACGGGGCGGCTTCGACGACCGGCTGGAGCAGCTCCGCGAGCCGCGCGCAGCCGTCGTAGCCGCCCAGCTTGCGCCGCCCCCAGGCCCCGCAGACCTCGGCGTACAGCTCGACGGCCTGGTCGACGGGGAGCTTGCGGCCGCCGTTCCAGCTCTGCTCGACGTGGTCGGGCGGGAAGAAGACGACGACCGAATTGACGACGTCGGCGTCGCATTCGCCGAGCACGCCGCAGCGCCCCCGGAAGTAGAACTCGCGGGCGCCGAGGCCGTACTCCTCGCAGACGGCCTTGGCCTCTCTGGAGATCATGAACCCGCCGCCGTACTGGCCGATCGCCGCTTTGACCTGCATCGCGGTGGTGCGTGGGTCAGCCATGGTCCACCTCTCAGTTCGCGAAGTGGACCCAGCATCCCTCAAGAGAACATTATTCTGCAAGCATCAGCTCGCCGCTGGCCACGATGACCGCGGGGCCGGAAAGGTAGCTCGTCTCCTCGTCCAGGACGACGGTCAGCGTGCCGCCGGGTACCTCGACCGTCCAGGTGCCGGTGGTCTCGCCCGACAGGGCCGCGGCGGCGACCGCCGTGGCCACCGTGCCGGTGCCGCAGGAGCGGGTCTCGCCGCAGCCGCGCTCGTGCACACGCATGACCGCGCGGCTGATGCCGACGGGGTTGAACAGCTCGATGTTGACCCCGGCGGGGAAGACACCGGGGTCGAAGCCCGGCTGGTAGTGGAGGTCGAGCTGGGCGACGGGGTCGCCGATGGCGCAGGCCAGGTGGGGGTTGCCCATGTCGATGTGGAGCCCCGTGTATTCCTGGCCGCCGACGGTGGCCCAGCTCTCGCCGCGCACGACGGGCTTGCCCATGTCGACGGTGATGTCGCCGTTGGGCTCGACGCAGACTCTGCGTACGCCGCCCCTGGTGGCCAGCATGAACTCGCCGGGCTTCTCCAGACCCTCGTCGAGCAGGTAGCGGGCGAACACGCGCACGCCGTTGCCGCACATCTCTGCCACACTGCCGTCGGCGTTGCGGTAGTCCATGAACCACTCGGCCACGGCGGCGTGCTCGACCACCTCAAGGCTCTCCTTGGTGCGCGTCACCACCAGCACGCCGTCAGCCCCTATGCCGGCTCTCCTGTCGCAGATCTTGGCGACGAGCGAGGCGGTCACGCCTGCCTCTCCGCCAGGGTCGGGAAGGATGACGAAGTCGTTCTCGGTGCCGTGCCCCTTAAGAAACCGCATCTTGCAAGCTTATGCGAACGGGTTTGCGGAGATCAGCGCCAGGGACCTCTCAAGCAGATCAGGCGCGTCGTACGGCAGCCAGCGCACCCGGGGATCGCGGCGGAACCACGACTCCTGGCGGCGGGCAAAGCGCCTGGTGGTCCTGACGGTCTCCTCGAGCGCCTGCTCCTCGCTCCACTCCCCCTCCAGGAAGCGGATGACCTGGGCGTATCCGAGAGCGCGGCTCGCCGTACGGCCCTCGGCCAGGCCCCGCCCGAGCAGCCCCCGCACCTCCTCGACCAGGCCCGCCCGCCACATGCGCTCGACCCTGAGCGCGATCCGCTCGTCCAGCTCCGGCCTGGGTACCTCGAGGCCGATCTGCACGCTCGGGTAGACGGCGTCGTAGCCGGGCATGGTCGCCGAGAACGGGCGCCCGGAGTGCTCGATCACCTCCAGCGCGCGGACGATGCGGCGGCCGTTGCTCGGCAGGATCGCCGCCGCGGCCACCGGGTCGAGGTCGCGCAGGCGCTCGTAGAGCGGGGCGGGGCCGCGCTCGGCCAGCTCGCCCTCCAGCCTGGCCCTGATCTCGGGGTCGGTGCCGGGGAACTCCAGCTCGTCGATGGCCGCCCGGACGTACAGGCCGCTGCCGCCGACCAGCACGGGCACCGCGACGGAGTCGATGACCTCCCTGGCCAGCTTCTGGTATTCGGCGACGCTGGCCGTGACCGTGACGTCCCAGACGTCCAGCAGGTGGTGCGGGACGCCGCGCTGCTCGGCGGGGGTGAGCTTGGCCGTGCCGATGTCCATGCCGCGGTAGAGCTGCATGGAGTCGGCGTTGACGCACTCGCCCCCGAGGCGGCGGGCGATGTCCACGGCGAGGTCGGACTTTCCGGCCGCCGTGGGGCCCACGACGGCGATGACTGGCTGCTGACGCACGAGAACAAGTCTGCTAGAGGTCAAGCCCTAAAAATCCAGCAGGGTCGGCTGCAGGTACCCCTCGTGGGTGAGCAGCCAGCGCTTGGTCTCCACTCCCTCGCCGCCACTGAACCCGCCCAGGCCGTTGCCCGCGATCACGCGGTGGCAGGGCACGATGATGGGGATGGGGTTGGAGCCCATGATCGAGCCGATGCCGCGGGCGGGCACGCTGGAGCCGCTGCGCGTGGCCAGTTCGCCGTACGTGACGGCGGTGCCGTACGAGACCTTGTGCAGCGTCTGGAGCACCTGCAGCCGCGAGCCGGACATCAGCCGCCAGTCCACCGGCGTCTCGAAGGTCTTCAGCTCACCGGCGAAATAAGCATTCAGCTCGGAGACCACGAAGGCCGTACGATCCGAATCATGGACTTCAGCCAGGGCGAGCCGCTCGTCCAGCCGCGGCCGGGACCTCCAGCCCGACGCGACGAGCCCGACCTCGGTGACGGCCAGCACGAACGGCCCGACCGGCGTCGGCACTTCGGCGAACGCGACTGTGGTCATCATGTCCTCACGTGAGTTGGTGGTGCTGGGCACTTCCAGCGCGGTTCCTACCCGACACCGTAACCACAACGGTTACCTTCTGCGCTGGGATGGACAAGGCTTCCTTTTCGACCCCGGTGAGGGCACGCAGCGGCAGATGCTGCACGCCGGGGTGAGCGCGAACGACGTGCACTGGATCTGCGTCACGCACTTCCACGGCGACCACTGCCTGGGCGTGCCCGGGGTCGTGCAGCGCATCGCGCGTGACAAGGTCAGGCATCCGGTGCGCGCGGTCTTCCCCGGCTCCGGCGCCGAATACTGGCGCAGGCTCCGCCACGCCGCCGCCTTCGCCGACACCTCGGTGATCTCCGAGCACCCGCTCTCCGGCGACCTGGCCACCGTCGGCGCACTGACCGCGCGCCGCCTGTCCCACCCGGTCGAGTCGTACGGCTACCGCGTCCAGGAGCCCGCCGGCCGCACGATGCTGCCCGACCGGCTGGCCGCGTACGGCATCCGCGGCCCGGAGGTCGGCGAGCTCCAGCGCACCGGCTCCGTGCGCGGGGTCACGCTGGAGCGGTGCAGCGTGCCCAGGCCGGGGCAGAGCGCGGCGTTCGTCATGGACACGCGGCTCTGCGACACCGTGTTCGAGCTGGCCTCGGGCGTGGACCTGCTGGTGATCGAGTGCACGTTCCTGTCGTCGGAGAGCGCGCTGGCCAAGGAGTACGGGCATCTGACGGCGTTCGAGGCGGGGCTGGTGGCGGCGGACGCGGGGGTGCGGCGGCTGGTGCTGACGCACTTCTCCGAGCGCTACGGGTTCGCCGACGAGCCCGCCTTCGTGGCCGAGGTGCGCAGGCACTTCGACGGGGAGGTCGTGCTCGCCCGCGACCTGATGAAGATCCCGGTGCCGAAGCGTCAGGTCCACAGGCCGGCGACGTAGCCCACGCCGTACGGGGCCGTCTCCATGAGCAGGCGGCCCTCGTACCTCCGCGTGCCGGCCGCGCCGGCCAGCACCTGGAGGGCGGCCCGCCCGCCGACCCACAGCCGGTCCGCCTGCGCGGGGTCGAGGGCGGCGAGGGCGCCGGGGTCCGCCTGGGCGACGGCGTTCGCGATCAGGTGGTTGTACGGGCCCGCGGCCTCGTCGTACTTGCCGGGAGCCCTCGGGCTGAGGCAGGCGGAGCCGTCGGCCATGACCAGCAACGCCACCTTTCCCGCGATTTTTCCTAGCTTTTCGCCCAGCAGGAGGCATTCGGCGCTCGGCGCGTCGAGCGCGACGGACCGGAAGCCGTCCGGGGCACGGTCGCCCAGCAGCCAGCGGCCCACGGTCAGGGACAGCGGGAGCACGGCGTCCGCGCCGCCGACCGTGACGTCGATCCCCCACGGGCGGAGGGTGCCCGCCGCCTGCCCTCCGTACGCGGCCGCGGTGTCCGCGCCGCCCACCACGATCAGCGCGTCGGGACGGGCGTCGTGGAGCGCGGCGATCGCCGTGTGACAGGCCGAGCGGAGCTCGTCGAGCTGGAGGGTGATCAGCGGAGTGGGCGGGCAGACGGCCGCGGCGACAAGCACGGGGCAAGCGTACGCGGCGGCCCGCTCAGTACGGACTGCGACCTGCCCTGACCTTCGCGAACAGGCCCTGGGCGTAGACCTGGACGGCCTGGTGCAGCCCGCTGCCGAAGCTGATCCGGGCCACGCCGAGCTCGGCCGGCCGAGCCGGCTCCGCGCCGGGCCGGACGTAGACGTTCACCGGCCCGCCCAGCTCGCTCACCAGTGCCCGGATCTCGTCCTCGTCGGCCAGCCCGATCGGGTAGACGCAGTCGGCCCCCGCCGCCAGATACCGCCGCCCGCGCTCCAGCGCCGCCTCGCGCGTCTTCGGGCCGAGCAGGTAGGTGTCGACCCTCGCGTTGATCACCAGCGCCTGACCCGCCGCGGCCCGGACCTCGGCCAGGAAGTCGGCCTGCTCGCCGGGATCGATCAGCCCGCCGGCGCCGGAGTCCTCCAGGTTGCAGCCCACGGCTCCGGTGGCGAGCAGGCGTTCGACCAGCTCGGCGGGCTTGAGCCCGTAGCCGCGCTCGATGTCGGCGGTGACGGGCGCGTCCACGACCCTGGCGATGCGGGCGACGGCCGCCATCATCTCGCCGACCGGCGTCCGCTCGCCGTCCTCGTACCCCAGGACCCGGGCGACGGCGGCGCTGCTGGTGGCCACGGCGGGGAACCCGGCCTCCCGCACGGCCAGGGCGGAGGCGGCGTCCCAGACGTTCGGCAGGATCACGGGGTCTCCCGGCACGTGCAGCGCGCGCAGGACGGAGGCTCTGTCAGTCGTCATGACCCGACCCTACGGACCGAGGCGGCTCTCGCCGTAGGTCCAATGCCACCGATAAACGCCGAGCCACTTGACCGGGCCGGATCAGCACCCGCTCTTGGAGCACTGGCCGCTGAGCTCGCCCGCCGGACCGTCGGCGGGGTTGTCGCCGTCGGACGGCTGCGCCGACTTGGTGGGGCCCGGCTTGGCGGGGGACGTCGTGGCGGGCCGCTTGCCGCCCGTGGAGGAGTCCGTGCCGCGGTCGCTGCCCGTGGGCTCGTCGCCCGTGCCCAGGTCGGGGGCGGAGTCGCCCACGCTGCCATCGTCGGGGGCGCCGTCGGCCGCCGGGTCGCCCTCGGGGGCGTCGGTGGTGACGTCGCCCATGGTGGCGTCGGTGGTGACGTCGCCCATGGTGGCGTCGTCGTCGCCACCGAGGTCCTCGTTCCCCGCCGTGCTCTGGGCGGGCGCGGGACGGGCGCCGCCCGGCTGGACGGTGCCGGCGGGGTCAGCGGCCAGCATGTAGCCGACGCCACCCGCCGCGAGCACGGCGACGAGCGCCGAAGCGGCGATGGCGATGGTCTTCTTCGTGTTCTTCGGGGGTTTGTCGGCCGAGCGGGTGTCCCCGGGCCCGGACAGGATCTCGTGACGATCCGGCTCGATCGGATCTCGCATGGTGGTACAGCTCCCTGCGGTCGTATCGGCGAAAGCTAACCGGCTTCCGCGGGTGATGGACCACACTAGCCGCAACGGATGAATGCTCGCACACCAATCACAAAGGAATCACGACATGTCCCCCCGTGGATCCGTTTACCCAGGTCGCCGTGCCCACCTCGCACCGGTCGCCGGAGTCGCCGGGGTGCTCGCGACCGCGATCGCGGGCATATTCCTGGCATTTACCAACTCCGCCGAACCGCCCGCGCAAAGCCCACTCGAATTCGATCAGAAAAGCCCGCTTACCCCAAGATCGAATTCTCCTTCCGTGACACCGAGCCCGGATCAATCGCATGGATCGTTCCAGGAGCTCTCGTGGGTCCAGGCCGTTCCCTCGCCCGGTGCGGCGGACCCCCTGGCATCGCTCTACGCCGTACCGTCCCTCGACCCGGGCCCGCTGGCCTCGGTCTACGGCGACCCGCCGCTCCCTCCGGCGCCCGTCCCGGACCGGCTCGCCCCGACGACCCGGCCTCCCGCCTCCGTCGCCACGACGCCACCGCCCGCGAGAACGGCCCCGAAGCGCTCGGCCCCGCCCCGGAACGAGGTGGCCGTGCCGCCACCGGTGAGCTCACCCAGGCCCCAGGCGCCGCCCGAGGTGCGCTCCGCGCCGGAGCCGGACCGGCGCGCGGACCCGCCGCCGGCGATCTCGGGAGGGGCCGATCCCTGCGCCACGTTCCACGACTTCCGCCGCGAGCCCTGCTACGCCTACCTCAACCGCCTCACTCACTGACCGGGCCCGGGGGGCGTTCAGTGGGCCGAGCAGGCTCCGGAAGGGGCGGCGGGGGCAGGGGCCGGGCGGCCGATGCTGGGCATGCCCAGCAGCACCCCCGGCGCGGGCTTCGCGCCACCCTGGCGGGCCTCCCAGGCGTCGCCGGCCCTCGTGCGCCGGACCGTCGCCGCCGGGCCGTCGGCCACCAGGTGGTGCGGGGCCGCGTACGTGACCTCGACCGTGACCATGTCACCGGGCCGCGGCGTCTCGGCGCCGACCGCGAAGTGGACCAGGCGGTTGTCGGCGGCGCGGCCCGACAGGCGGCGGGTGGCGTCGTCCTTGCGGCCCTCGCCCTCGGCGACCAGCACCTCCAGCGTGCGCCCCACCTGCTTCTTGTTCTCCTCCCAGGAGATCTCCTCCTGCAGGGCCACGAGCCGCTCGTAGCGCTCCTGCACGACCTCCTTGGGCACCTGGTCGGGCATGGTGGCCGCCGGGGTGCCGGGCCGGATGGAGTACTGGAAGGTGAAGGCGTTGGCGAAGCGGCTCTCGCGGACCACGTCGAGCGTGCCCTGGAAGTCCTCTTCTGTCTCCCCCGGGAAGCCGACGATGATGTCGGTCGAGATGGCCGCGTCGGGCATGGCCGCGCGCACCCGCTCGATGATGCCGAGGTAGCGCTCCGCCCGGTAGGAGCGGCGCATCGCGCGCAGGAGGCGCGAGGAGCCCGACTGCAGGGGCATGTGGAGCTGGTGCATGACGTTGGGCGTCTCGGCCATGGCGGCGATGACGTCGTCGGTGAAGGCCGCCGGGTGGGGCGAGGTGAAGCGCACGCGCTCCAGGCCGTCGATCGTGCCGCACGAGCGCAGGAGCTTGCCGAAGGCCAGGCGGTCGCCGAACTCGACGCCGTAGGTGTTGACGTTCTGGCCCAGCAGCGTGACCTCGAGCACACCCTGGTCGACCAGCGTCTGGACCTCGGCGAGGATGTCGCCGGGGCGGCGGTCCTTCTCCTTGCCGCGCAGCGACGGCACGATGCAGAAGGTGCACGTGTTGTTGCAGCCGACCGAGATGGACACCCAGGCGGCGTAGGCGGACTCGCGCTTGGTGGGCAGCGTGGAGGGGAAGACCTCCAGCGACTCCTTCAGCTCGACCTGCGCCTCGCCCTCGATGCGGGCCCGCTCCAGCAGCACCGGCAGCGAGCCGATGTTGTGGGTGCCGAAGACCACGTCGACCCACGGCGCCTTGCGGACGATCTCGCCCTGGTCCTTCTGCGCCAGGCAGCCGCCCACCGCGATCTGCATGCGCGGGTTGCTCACCTTGGCGGGCCGGAGATGGCCGAGGTTGCCGTAGAGGCGGTTGTCGGCATTCTCCCGCACGGCACACGTGTTGAACACGACCACGTCGGCGGTCTCGCCCACGGGGGCGGGCACGTAGCCGGCGTCCTCCAGCAGACCGGACAGCCGCTCGGAGTCGTGCACGTTCATCTGGCACCCGTATGTGCGCACTTCGTATGTGCGGGCGCCCTCCTGGGTCACAGTCATGGCACGTTCAAGGGTAGTCGCTGTCCGGCTCCACATAGTCCCGACTGCGCTAAAAGGCCAGCTTGATGGCATGATGTGATCGGATCGGTACCGCTTGGTTAGCGACCAGCGCTCTGGAGCACTCTACGGTTTGACCCATGACGGAGAACGGTAACGACGCTCCACTCGTACGGTTGGAGAACGTCAACAAACACTTTGGGGCGTTGCACGTCCTGAAGGACATAAACCTGACCGTCTCCCGCGGCGAGGTGCTGGTCGTTATCGGTCCCTCGGGCGGCGGCAAGTCCACGCTCTGCCGCACGATCAACCGTCTGGAGACGATCAGCGAGGGGCAGATCATCTTTGACGGCCAGGTGCTCCCCCAGGAGGGCAAGGGGCTGGCGAAGCTGCGCTCCGAAGTCGGCATGGTCTTCCAGTCGTTCAACCTGTTCGCTCACAAGACCATCCGTGACAACGTCACGCTCGGCCCCCTCAAGGTGCGCGGCGTCTCTAAGGACGCGGCCAACAAGCGGGCGATGGAGCTGCTCGAGCGCGTGGGCATCGCGGCGCAGGCGGACAAGTATCCGGCCCAGCTCTCCGGCGGGCAGCAGCAGCGTGTGGCCATCGCCAGGGCACTGGCCATGGAGCCGAAGATGATCCTGTTCGACGAGCCGACCTCCGCTCTGGACCCCGAGATGGTGCAGGAGGTGCTCGATGTCATGATCGGGCTGGCTCGCGACGGGATGACCATGATGGTCGTCACCCACGAGATGGGCTTCGCCCGGAGGGCCGCCAATAGGGTGGTTTTCATGGCCGACGGCCAGATCGTGGAGGAGAACACCCCCGACGAGTTCTTCACCAACGCGCAGACCGACCGGGCGCGTGACTTTCTTTCCAAGATCCTCACGCACTGATCATTGAGGCAGGTATACATGCACATGCGTCACATGGGAGCAGTGCTCTCAATTGCGGCACTCGCCGCCGGTCTGACCGCTTGCGGCGGCGGGAGCAAGACTTACGCCAGCGTGGTGGACAAGGTCAAGGACGGCGGCACGATCGTCGTCGGCACCAAGTGGGACCAGCCGAGCCTGGGCCTGAAGGCGGCCAACGGGCCCGAGGGCTTCGACGTCGACGTGGCCAAGGCCGTGCTGAAGCAGATCAACGGTGGCAAGGACCCGCAGATCGACTGGAAGGAGTCGGCCTCGTCCAACCGCGAGCCGTTCCTCCAGAACGGCACGGTCGACATCATCTTCGCCACGTACTCCATCACCGAGGAGCGCAAGGGCAAGGTCACCTTCGGCGGCCCCTACGTCGTCGCCCACCAGGACGTGATGGTCCGCAAGGACGACACCGCGATCAACGCGCCGCAGGACCTCAAGGGCAAGAAGATCTGCAAGGCGGCCGGCTCCAACTCGTACAAGCGGATCACCGACCCGCCCCCGGACGGCAAGCTCGACATCGACGCCACCACCGTCGACGCGGCCAACTACTCCGAGTGCGTGCAGAAGCTGACCGGCAGCAACCTCGACGCCGTCACCACCGACGACCTGATCCTGGCGGGCTTCGCCAAGCAGGCCGGCGGCAACTTCAAGGTGCTCGGCCAGGGCTTCACGGACGAGAAGTACGGCGTCGGCCTGAAGAAGGGCGACACCAAGACGTGTGAGGCCGTCAACACCGCCGTGAAGGCGCTCTGGGACAACGGCACCATGAAGCAGCTGCTGGAGAAGTGGTTCGGCGGCATTCAGGGCCTGAAGTTGTCGGAGGCGGCACCGCCCGCCGAGGGTTGCAGCTGATCATGCCAGAGGCGGCGGCCGGTGACCCGGCCGCCGCTCCCCTATGCGGTGGAGCACGATGGAAGATCTGATTAGGTACGCGCCCGACCTCGCACTGGGGTTCCTGGAGAACATCAAGCTCTCCATCGTGGGCGCGATCGCCTCGCTCATTCTCGGCACCGTCCTGGTGGCGATGAGAGTTTCCCCCACGCCGGTGCTGCGCGCGGCCGGCACGATCTACGTCAACATAGTGCGCAACACCCCCCTCACGCTGGTGCTGGCCTTCTCCGCGCTCGGCCTCAGCGACCAGCTCGGGCTCGTCTTCTCCGACGTGCCCACCACCAACTCGTTCTGGATCGTCGCGATGGGCCTGTCGGCCTACACCGCGGCCTTCGTCTGCGAGGCGCTGCGCTCGGGCATCAACACGGTGCCGCTCGGGCAGGCCGAGGCGGCCAGGGCGATCGGGCTGACGTTCTTGCAGTCGCTGCGGATGATCATCCTCCCGCAGGCGTTCCGCGCGGTCATCGCCCCGCTCGGCAGCGTGATGATCGCCATGGTCAAGAACACGACCGTGGCGACCGCCGGCGGGTTTGCCATGGACTCCGCGAGCAAGATGAAGGAAGCCTTCGACCAGGTCGGCGCGTCGATCCCGATCTTCCTCGGCATCGTGGTCGCCTTCATGGTCGTGACGCTGCCCATCGGCTTCTACACCGGCCGGCTGGCCAGGCGTCTGGCGGTGGCGCGATGAGCACCACAGTCCTGTTCGACGCCCCCGGGCCGCGCGCTCGGGTGCGCAACGGCCTCCTCACGGTGATCAGCGTCGTGGCCGTGGCCGCCGCCCTGTACGGCGTCTACCGCGGCTTCGACGCCAAGGGCCAGTGGGAAGGCAAGATCTGGCAGCCGTTCCTGCAGTGGGAGACGTGGGAAGTCTTCATCTTCCCCGGCCTGCTCGGGACGCTGCAGGCCGCCGTGGTGGCCGCGGTGCTCGCGCTGGTGTTCGGCGCGGTCTTCGGCCTGGCCCGGCTCTCCGACCACGCCTGGATCCGCGTCCCCGCGGGTGTGGTGGTCGAGGTCTTCAGGGCCATCCCGCTGCTGCTGCTGATCTTCTTCATCTTCTACCTCGCACCGGCGGTGGCGGGGGGCGGCGACTACACCTTCATCGCGGTCGTGATCGGCCTGATGCTCTACAACGGCTCGGTGCTGGCCGAGGTGGTCAGGGCGGGCGTGCACGCGGTGCCGCGCGGCCAGTCGGAGGCGGCGTTCGCGGTGGGCATGCGCAAGAACCAGGTCATGCGCCTGGTGCTGCTGCCGCAGGCCGTCACGGCGATGATGCCGGCGATCGTCAGCCAGCTCGTGGTGCTGCTGAAGGACACCGCGCTCGGCTACATCATCGCCTACGTCGACCTGCTCAACACCGGCTTCAAGATCCTTCCGGCCGCGTTCTTCGGCTCGCTCATCCCGGCGGCGATCGTCATCGGGATCATCTACGTGGCGCTCAACATGGCGCTGAGCTTCCTGGCCACGTGGCTGGAGCGGCGTAGCAGGCGCAGCCGCAAGACGGCCGCCGCCCCGGTCACGGCGCCCGGCTCGGCCGAGGTCAGCGTGGGCGCGGGTGAGGGCACCGAGGACGCCGGGCTGGGTCCCGACCGTTCCGTGGAGTGATCGGACGTACGGGCACAATGGCGCCCGTACGTCCGCAAATCTCCAAAAAGACCCCATTTCTCCGTTGAAACCGCCCCAAGTCCGGCCCGTACGGTTTGCCCACCCACCAGACTGTCTCCATGCGTGGGGTGGCGCTCGCGGGGGCGGCCGTGGTGGCATTGGCCGCCGCGTGCGGAGGCTCGGGCTCCTACACCAGCGTCGTGGACAAGATCAGGAACGCCGGCAGGGTCGTCATCGGCACCAAGTGGGACCAGCCGAGCCTGGGCCTGAAGACCGGCGACGGCCCTCCCGAGGGCTTCGACGTGGACGTGGCCAAGTACATCGTCAGGTACCTCGCCCGCGGCCGGCACGTGCAGATCACCTGGCGCGAGTCGCCCTCGTCCGCCCGTGAGGTGCTGCTCCACAACGGCAGCGTGGACCTCATCGTCGCCACCTACAGCGTCATCCCGTCGCGCCGGCCCAAGGTGACCTTCGGCGGGCCCTACATCGTCACCCCGCAGGACACGATGGTCCGCGCGAGCGACACCAGCATCAAGAAGGTGACCGACCTACGGGGCAAGCGGCTCTGCCTGGCGGAGGGCTCGAACGCGTACCGGCGGATCGTCGATCCCCCGCCCAACGGCAAGCTGAGCCTGCCCATGCGGCTGGTGCCCGCGGCCAACTACTCCGACTGCGTACGCAAGCTCGCCGGCGGCGAGCTCGACGCGGTCAGCACCGAGAACCTGGTCCTGGCGGGGTTCGCCGAGCAGGAGCCGGGCCGCTTCCGGCTGCTGAACGACCCCGTCAGCAACGAGTACTGGGGAGTCGGCATCAAGAAGGGCGACACCGCCACCTGCGAGGCCGTCGACCAGGCGGTCGCCGCGATGTGGCACGACGGCACGGCCACGCGGCTGCTGCGCAGGTGGTTCGGCAAGACGGGGCTCAAGCTGCCGTCGTCCCTCCCGGCGCCGGCGGGGTGCCCCTGAACTGTGGGGACCGCCCCACGCGCTTGCCGATCTTCCGGCAGGATGCGGGTATGCCTTTCTGGCCCTCCCCCATCTCGACCAGAGACGTGGCCGCCTCCGGCGTGCGCCCCGGTTGGCCCACGGCCCAGGACGGCCGGATCTGGTGGACCGAGGACCGCCCGGACGAAGGCGGGCGCACCACGATCGTGTGCCGCGACGCCGACGGCACCCAGCGTGACCTGCTGCGGGCCCCATGGAGCGCGCGCACCAGGGTCCACGAGTACGGCGGCAGACCGTACGCCATCACAACCGGGGGCGAAGTGGTCTTCGCCAACTTCAAAGACCAACGCCTGTACATTCTGGGCGATTACGGCGACCCGAAACCCATCACGGACGAGGGATGCCGCTACGCGGACCCGCTGGTGCGCGACGGCCAGGTCTGGTGCGTCCGCGAGCGCCACGCCGAAGACGGCAAGGTCACCCGGGCGATCGTGTCGATCTCGCTGGACGGCGGCGAGATCCACGAGTGGGCCACCGGCTGCGACTTCTACGCCTCTCCCGCCCTCTCCCCCGACGGGCGGCACCTGGCCTACGTCTGCTGGAACCACCCGCGCATGCCCTGGGACGGCACCGAGCTGCGCGTCACCCGGCTGTCGGGCGGCGGCGCCTGGACGGTGAAGGGCGGCCCGGCCGAGTCGGTGCTGGCCCCGGCCTGGAAGGACGACGCCAGCCTCTACCTGGTCTCCGACTGCTCCGGCTGGTGGAACCTCTACGAGGTCGGCCTGCGCGGCGACGGGCTCCGGGCGCTCCACGCCGCCGAGGAGGAGTTCACGCTGCCGCCGTGGCGGCTGGGCGGGCATCCGTACACCGTGCTCGGCGACGGCCGCCTCGCGGTCCTGCACGGCCGTGGCGACCTGAGGCTGGGCGTGCTGGACCCCGGCTCGGGCACGCTCACCGACCTCGAGGTGCCCTACGACGGGTGGGACGCGGCGCTGGCCGCCGAGGGCACGTCCGTGGTCGGCATCGGGTACGCCCCCACGCTCCCCCGGTCGGTCGTCAGTGTGGACGTCGCCTCCGGGGCTGCCGGCGCGCTCAAGAGCGACCTCTCGCGGCTGCCCGACCGGGCCCTCCTGCCCGTTCCCCGCGCGGTCGAGTCGCCCGCGCCCGCCTTCCTCTACCCGCCGTACGGTCCGGCGGCCGAGGGCACGCCACCCTACGTGATCTTCGTGCACGGCGGGCCGACCGCGCACGCCGACACCGCGCTCGACCTGGAGAAGGCGTTCCTGACCTCGCGCGGCATCGGCGTGCTCGACGTCAACTACGGCGGCTCGACCGGCTACGGCAGGGCCTACCGCGAGCGGCTGAAGGGGCAGTGGGGGCTGGTGGACGTGGCCGACACGATCGCCGCCGCCCGGTGGCTGGCCGCGGAAGGGCTCGCCGACCCCCGCAGGATCGCGGTGCGTGGCGGCAGCGCGGGCGGGTGGACCGTGATGGCGGCCTGCTGCCGGTCCGACGTGTTCGCCGGCGGGGTGTCGTACTTCGGCGTCAGCGCGCTCGCGCCCCTCGCGGCGCACACCCACGACTTCGAGTCGCGATACGTGGAGTGGCTGGTGGGCCCGGAAGACCCGCAGGTGTACGCCTCCAGGGAGCCGCTCGCCCTCGTGAACGGCGTGAACTGCCCCATGCTGCTCCTGCAGGGGCTCGACGATCCCGTGGTGCCGCCCGAGCAGTCGACGGCGTTCGCCGACGCGCTGTCGGAGCGGGGCGTGCCGTGCACGTATCTGGCGTTCGAGGGCGAGTCGCACGGCTTCCGCCGCACGGAGACGCGGGTGACCGCGCTGGCCGCCGAGTTGGCCTTCTACCAGCAGCTTTTTAGCTAATGTCGTAATTCTTTAACAGAATTCGCACCAAATCGATATTACTTACCAGACGCTAATCATCATCGGTTGTATAACCGGCTTTTCTCCTGCGCTCCCTCCGGCGTGACCATGCAAGGTGGGACGTGCTCCGCGGCCACGGCGCACGCCCCACACGGCCAGCCATGCACGCCCCGCATCTCGGCACGAGGGAGGCCAGATGGCCAGCATGCGCCATTTCAGCATTGCCGTGGCGGTCTTCGCAACTTTGTTCGCCACCGCCTGCCAGACAGACACCGGAGCCAGGAATTCCGCCCCGCCCACCTCCTCCGCCCCGGGCCAGCCGGTTTCCGGGGGCACGCTCAGGCTCGTGGGCGGCGGGGACGTCGATCACCTCGACCCCACGAGCTCGTACTACACGGTCACCAACGGGATCCTGCGCACGTACGCCCGCGGGCTCTTCGCGCTCAACGGGGTGGCGAAGGGGTCCGACGCCACCAAGGGCTTCGCGCTCGTCCCCGACGTCGCCTCCGAGCTGCCCACGACGGGCAACGGCGGCCTGAGCGCCGACGGGCTCACGTACACGATCAAGCTCCGTGACGGCGTGCAGTGGGACACGCAGCCGCCGCGCGACGTGACGGCGGGCGACTTCGTGCGCGGCTTCAAGCGCATCTGCAACCCGGTGGCGGGCTCCGGCGCGCCCGGCTACTACACGAGCACGATCAAGGGCATGAAGGCGTACTGCGACGCGTACGCCAAGGCGTTCACCAAGGCCAAGCCCACCGCCGCGGCGCTGGCCGACTTCCAGAACTCCCACGAGATCGCGGGCGTGCAGGCCAAGGACGACAAGACGCTGGTGTTCACGCTGACCCAGCCCGCCAGCGACTTCCTCAACATCCTGTCGCTGAACTTCTCCGTGGCAGCGCCCAAGGAGTACGACCAGTACGTGCCGGACGACGCCACGTTCCGCCAGCACACGATCTCCGACGGCCCGTACCGGATCACCCAGTACGTGGCCACCAAGTCGATCAGGCTGGAGCGGAACCCGGCCTGGAAGCAGGATTCGGACCCGATCAGGCACCAGTACGTGAACGCCATCGAGGTCAAGATGGGCGTCAACGAGCCGGACGCGGTGCAGCAGCAGCTCGAGGCCGGCAGCGCCGACCTGTCATGGGACCTGCCGGTGCCGACCGCGCAGATCCCGCGGCTCAAGAGCTCCGGCGATCCCAACTTCACGATCTTCCCCGGCGCGGTGAGCAACCCGTACATCGTCTTCAACCTGCAGAGCAAGAACGCCGGCGGCGCCATGGGCAAGCTCAAGGTTCGCCAGGCCATCGAGTACGCGGTCAGCAAGGTCGCCATCGCCAAGGTCTACGGCGGCGCGGACGTGGCCACCCCGCTGCACACCGCGATCCCGCCGGGCAACATCGGATACCAGGAGTACAACCCGTACCCGAGCCCGGGTGACGCGGGCGACCCCGCCAAGTGCAAGCAGTTGCTCACCGAGGCCGGCTACCCGAACGGGCTGACCCTCATCGGCGCCTTCCGCAACGCGGGCAACCACCCGGCCAACTTCCAGTCGTACTCGGCGGACCTGCAGAAGTGCGGGATCACGGTGAAGGGGCTGCCGGTCCGGCAGGGCGACTACTACGGCGCCTTCCTGCAGAACACCTCCATCGCCAAGGCCAGCAAGTGGGACATCTCGGCCCCCGGCTGGGTCCCCGACTGGTACGGCAACAACGGCCGCGCGGTCGTCCAGCCGCTGTTCGAGACCAACTGCAACCCCGGCACCAGCAACTACGGCTGCTACAGCAACCCCAAGGTGGACTCGCTGATCAAGCAGGCGCTGGCCGAGCAGGACCAGACGAAGTCGGCCGCGCTGTGGCACCAGGTCGACACGACGGTGATGGGCGACGCGGTGATCGTGCCGCTCAACAACCAGAACACGCCGATCTACAAGAGCAAGCGCGTGCAGAACGCCCTGTACCTGCCGGCGTTCCAGCTCTACGACTTCACCAACCTCTGGCTCGACCCCAACAACCCGTGATGAGCCTGCTCGAGGTGACGGACCTCCGCGTGGCCTTCCCCACGTCCGACGGCGTGGTGCAGGCCGTGCGGGGGCTGTCGTTCCGCATCGAACGCGGCCGCACGCTGGCGATCGTCGGCGAGTCCGGCAGCGGCAAGACGGTGAGCACCCAGGCCATCCTGGGGCTCACCCCCGGGGCCGACATCTCGGGCAGCGCCGTGTTCGACGGCGTCGACCTGCTCGAGCTCGACGGCGAGCGGCTGCGCCACATCCGCGGCGCCGAGATCAGCGTGATCTTCCAGGACCCGCTGACCAGCCTGCACCCGCTCTACAAGGTCGGCTGGCAGATCGAGGAGCTGATCAGGGTGCACCGGCCGGACACCTCCCGCGCCGAGGCCAGGAGGCGGGCGGTCGAGCTGCTCGGCCTGGTAGGCATCCCCCGGCCGGATCGCCGGGTGGACGACTACCCCCACCAGTTCTCCGGCGGCATGCGGCAGCGGGCGATGATCGCGATGTCGCTCGCGCTCAACCCGAAGCTGATCGTGGCCGACGAGCCGACCACGGCGCTCGACGCGACCGTGCAGGCGCAGATCCTGGAGCTCATCACGCGGGTGCAGGCGGAGTTCGGGATCGCGCTCATCCTCATCACGCACGACCTCGGCGTGGTGGCGGGCATGGCGGACGAGGTGCTGGTCATGTACGCCGGGCTCGCCGTGGAACGGGCCGACCGGCGCACGCTCTACTACCGGCCGCACCACCCGTACACCAAGGGCCTGCTGGAGTCGATCCCCGGCAGCAGCGGGGACCGGGGCGGGCGGCTGCGGCCCATCCCCGGCTCGCCGCCGAGCCTGATCGCGCTGCCGTCCGGGTGCGCGTTCCACCCGCGCTGCCCGTACGCGATGCCGGTCTGCTCGGCCGAGCGGCCGCCCCTGGCCACGGTCACAGGTGAGGGCAGTCACGCCTCAGCTTGTTGGCTGCCGCACGAGGCGGTCGGGCTGGGCGCGGCGGCCGACGCGCTGCGGTTCAAGGCGAAGGAGTCGTGATGCTGCTCGAAGTCTCGAACCTGGTCAAGCACTACCCCATCACCACGGGCGCGCTGGTCAAGCACGTGGTCGGGCAGGTCAAGGCGGTCGACGGGGTCAGCTTCGCGCTCGCCCCCGGCGAGACGCTGGGCCTGGTCGGCGAGACCGGCTGCGGCAAGTCCACGCTCGCGCGCTGCATAGCGGGGCTGCATCCGGTCACCTCCGGCAGCGTGCGGTTCGACGGCGCTGACATCACGAACCTGCCCAGGAAGCGCATGCGGCCCTACCGCCGCGACATCCAGGTCATCTTCCAGGACCCGTACGGCTCGCTGAACCCGCGCCGGCGGGTCGGTTCGATCATCGCCGACCCGCTCGTGATCCACCGGGTCATGAGCGGCGAGCAGCTCCGCCGGACCGTTCAGGAGCTGATGGAGCGGGTCGGGCTCAATCCGGAGCACTACAACCGGTTCCCGGCGGAGTTCTCCGGCGGGCAGCGGCAGCGGATCGGGGTGGCCAGGGCGCTCGCGCTGCGGCCCCGGCTGATCATCTGCGACGAGCCGGTGTCGGCGCTCGACGTGTCCATCCAGGCGCAGATCCTCAACCTGCTGAAGGATCTGCAGACGGAGTTCGGGCTGACGTACCTGTTCATCGCCCACGACCTGTCCGTGGTGCGGCACATCAGCGACCGGATCGCGGTCATGTACCTGGGCAAGGTGGTCGAGGTGGGGGACGCGGAGCCGGTGTACGACCGGCCGCGGCACCCGTACACGAACGCGCTGCTGTCGGCCACGGCGGTGGCCGACCCGGACGAGGCGGAGCGGCGGCAGAGGATCGTGCTGACCGGGGACGTGCCCTCGCCGATCGATCCGCCGTCCGGGTGCCGGTTCCATCCGCGGTGCCCGCGGGCCCAGGAGGTCTGCTCGTCCGTGGAGCCCCAGCTTGACGGGTCGGCGGCTTGCCACTTCCCCATTGAGGTGGTCGTATGACACTGACCGAGATCAGACCCGGCGCCGTCACCTCCCAGGGGATAGCCGGGCGCGGCCCCTGGCAGCTCGCCTGGCGCCGGATCAGGACCGACCGGGTCGCCATGGTCTCCGGCCTCGTCGTCATCCTCCTGTGCGCGCTGGCGCTGGCCGCGCCGCTCATCGCCGCCTGGAACGGCCACGGCCCCGACGACCAGTTCCGCGACACCGGCATCACGGCCCAGGGGCTGCCCGTGCCGCCGAACGGGGAGTTCTGGTTCGGCACCGACCGGCTCGGGCGCGACCTGTTCATCAGGGTCCTGTACGGGGCCCGGGTCTCGCTGCTCGTCGGCGTGGTCGCCACCGGCCTGGCGGCACTCGTCGGGGTGGTCGTCGGGCTGCTGGCCGGATACTACGGCGGCGTCGTGGACACCGTGCTGTCGCGGCTCATGGACGTGGTGCTGTCGTTCCCGTACCTGATCTTCGCGATCGCGGTGGTGTCCATCGCCGGGCCCTCGCTGTCCGCCACGATCGGGGTGATCGCTTTCTACTCGTGGGCGGCCATCGCCCGCGTGGTGCGCGGGCAGACGTTGTCGGTGAAGGAGCGCGAGTACGTCGACGCGGCCCGGTCCATGGGGGCGGGCGACTTCCGGATCATGTTCGTCGACATCCTGCCGAACCTGCTCGCGCCCGTCATCGTGCTGACCACGCTGCTGGTGCCGGCGGCCATCGTGTTCGAGTCGACGCTGTCGTACCTGGGGCTGGGGATCGTCCCGCCCACCCCGTCGTGGGGGAACCTCCTGAGCGAGGCGCAGGGGTTCTACCGGGTGGCGTACTGGTACCTGGGGTTCCCGGCCGCCACGCTGCTGGTCACCACGCTCGCGTTCAACCTGGTGGGCGACGGGATCAGGGACGCGCTCGATCCGCGGATGGAGCGCCTGTTCAGCCGCCGCCGACGTACCCGTAAGGGGGCGTGATGCTGCGCGCGTTCCTGCTGCGCCGGGCCCTGCTCGGCCTGCTCGTGCTCTGGCTGGTCACCCTCGGGACGTTCCTGCTGTTCTTCGTCGCGCCGAGCGATCCCGCCAGGACGCTGGCCGGGCGGCAGGCCACTCCCGAGCAGGTGGAGCTGATCCGCCACAACCTCGGCCTCGACCGGCCCACCCTCGTCCAGTACCTGGACTACCTGGGCAGGCTGCTCCACGGCGACCTCGGCCAGTCGTACTTCTCCGGCGAATCGGTCGGCAAGCTGCTGGCCGCCGACTTCCCGCCGACGTTCTCGCTGGTGCTGGGGGGCGCGGTGCTGTGGTTCACGCTCGGCGTCGGCGCGGGGGTGCTCAGCGCCACCCGGGCCCGGTCGCTGGTGGATCGCGGCCTGACGCTGCTGGCGCTGGCCGGGGTCTCCATGCCGACCTTCGTGGTGGGCCTGCTGCTGCTGTACTTCCTGTTCTTCCAGCTCACCATGGCGGGGGTGCCCATCCTGCCGCCCGACTCGTACGTGCCGTTCTCGCAGAACCCCGCAGAATGGGCCCGCCACCTGATCCTGCCGTGGATCACGCTGGCCACGGTCCAGGCGGCGTCGTACGCCCGGCTCACCCGCGGCTCCATGCTGGACGTGCTCGGCGAGGACTACATCCGCACGGCCCGGGCCAAGGGGGTGCCCGAGCGGCGCGTGATCTACCGGCACGGCCTGCGGGCGGCGCTCACGCCGGTGGTGACGCAGCTCGGGGTGGACGTGGGCACGCTGATCGGCGGGGTGGTGGTGACGGAGTCGGTCTTCGGCCTGGGCGGCGTGGGGCAGGCGGTGGTGCAGGCGTTCGTCAGCGGGGACCTGCCCGTGATCATGGGCGTGGTCACGCTGGCGACGACCGCGGTGGTGGTGGCGAACCTGCTGGTGGACGTGGCGTATGGGCTCCTCGACCCCCGTATCCGCCTTGCCTGACGCTCGTCCGGTTGGTGGACTCCGGCGGGCGTGCACCGGCGCCTCAGCCTCCCTCAGGCACCGCCACGCCCGCCGGCCCTCCCCACCCACCGACCCTTTGCGCCCACCGGCCCTCCGCACCCGTTGGCCCGCCCTGAACGCCGCCCCCGCGCCCACCGGCCCGTCACGCCCGTCGGCCCTCCGCGCCTGTTGGCCCATTTGCGCCCGCTGACCCTCCCCGAACGCCGCCCCCGCGCCCACTGGCCCGCCACACCCGTCGCCCTCCACGAACGCCGACCCTCCGCGCCCATTGGCCCATTGCGCCCGCCGGCCCTCCCAGAACGCCGCCGATCAGCGCGAACCCGGCCCCGGCCCCGGCCCCTCACCCTCCCCGGGCACCACCACACCCCGCCGCCCAACATGGACGATCGAGCACCGCCACGCCCACCGCCACACCCACGAACGCTGACCAACCACCACACCCACCGCGATGTACCCCCACCGCTGTGTACCCCCACCGCGGTGTTCCAGAACGGTGCTGGGTCCTACCTCGCGAACTCGGTGGCCCGGGACTCCCTCACCACGGTGATGCGGATCTGCCCCGGATACGTCAACTCCTCCTCCACCTGCTTGGCCACATCACGGGCGATCACCTGCGCCTGGATGTCATCGATCGCATCCGGCTTGACCATGACCCGGATCTCCCGCCCGGCCTGCATGGCGAAGACCTTCTCCACGCCCTCGTACGACTGCGCGATCTCCTCCAGCCGCTCCAGCCGCTTGACGTACGCCTCCAGGGACTCGCGGCGGGCGCCGGGACGGCTGCCGCTGATCGCGTCGGCGGCCTGCGTGAGAACCGCTTCGACGGTGCGCACCTCGACCTCGTTGTGGTGCGCCTCGATGGCGTGCACCACGTCCTCCTCCTCGCCGTACCTGCGGGCGATCTCCGCCCCGATCAGCGCGTGGCTGCCCTCGACCTCGTGCGTGAGCGCCTTGCCGATGTCGTGGAGGAGCGCGCAGCGCTTCATCAGCGCCTGGTTCATCCTCAGCTCGGCGGCCATGATCCCGGCGATGTGCGCGGACTCGATCAGGTGCTTGAGCACGTTCTGCCCGTACGACGTCCGATACCTGAGCTGCCCGAGCAGCAGCGTCAGCTCGGGATGCATGTCGGTGATCCCCAGCTCGACCAGGGCGTCCTCCCCGGCCCGCGCGCACAGATCCTGCACCTCCTGGCGGCTGCGATCGTGCGCCTCCTCGATGCGCTGGGGGTGGATGCGCCCGTCCAGCACGAGCTTCTCCAGCGTCAGCCGGGCCGTCTCCCGGCGTACGGGATCGAAACACGACAGCAGCACGGCCTCGGGGGTGTCGTCGATGATGAGATTCACGCCGGTCGTGGACTCGAAGGCCCGGATGTTCCGCCCTTCGCGCCCGATGATCCGGCCCTTCATCTCGTCTCCGGGCAGATGCAGCACGCTGACGACCGACTCCGCCGTCTGCTCCGCCGCCACCCGCTGCACGGCCAGCGTCACGATCTTGGTGGCCCGCTTCTCGCCCTCCTTGCGGGCATCGCTCTCGATCTCCCGGACGATCAGCGCGGCCTCGCGCTTGGCCTGGTTCTCGATCTCCTTGACCAGCTCGGCCTTGGCCTGGTCGCCGGTCAGCCCGGAGACCCGTTCGAGGATGGCCCGCCGCTCCCCCTCGACCTGGAGCAGCTCCTCGCGCCGGTCGGCCAGCTCGACCTCGGTCTCGCCCAGCTTCCTGTCGCGCTCGGACTGCCGCCTGGCCTCCTCGTCCAGCCGCTGCTCCCGCTCGGCCAGCCGGGACTCCCGGCGCTCCAGGTCAGCGCGCAGCTCCTTGAGCTCGGCCTTGAGTATCCGGCTCTCCTCCTCGACCTCCCGCCGCAGCTGCGCGGCGCTCTCGGCCGCGGCCTCCGACCTGCGCAGAATCTCCTGGGCGTCGGTCTCAGCCTTGTGCCGGATCTCCTGCGCCTCCTCGCGCGCCTGCTCAAGCTCCTCGTGTACGAGTTTCTGCTGCTCGGGACTGGCCTTGGAAGCGCGTGGCAGACTGCTCGAGGTGCGCCTTATGACGACGAGAAGCGCGACGATCATCCCGAACGCGAGCACGAGCACCGCCACCATCAGCACTACGACAAGCGGCCCCATGTGCGCCCCGCCCTCCTCGCGTCGTCAACACCTCATAACGCGGCCACAAACGGGAGGGGTCACAAGCGCGCCACGAAAAGCCCGGTCGGCGTCTGGATCGATATACAGCCAAGGCTGACCGGGCGTCGACTCGCAAAGCCGACACCTCGCTCGCCTAGATCAACCAGCCTCGTTCGTCCGTCGTTCACCGGTATGGCAATCCGCGCTGCGCGGAGTAACTCCTCACTGCCGTCGAGGTTATGCGTCGAACAGGTCACGAGCAAGCAAACGCGTCATCAAGCGTGTCTTACGGGCCTGCAATCCCTACCGACACCTACAGGCAAGACAGGGGACACGCATGGGCAAGGGAGCATGTGCGAGTGCAAGAGCACCCGCACCCGCAATCACTGCCGCACTAGCAGATGCAAGTGCAAGAGCACATGCAGACCGAGCAATCCACCAAAGCCGCCACCCGAAGATCCATAAAACGGACCAGCCCCAGAACGAGACGAACCCCAAAACGGGATAAGCCACAGAGCACGACAACCCACGGAAGCCCGGGGAGAGCCGCGGAGCGCCAGGCAATCCGCAGAACCCAGAGAACCCAAAACGAGACGAGCCGTGAAGCCGGGGCGCCTGCAGAACGCAGGGAACACCACGGAGCCGTGGGGTGACGGACCCGCAGAACGCAAACAACCGTGGAACGGAGCGAACCGCAAAACACAGGAAGCCACAAAACGCAGAGAGCCGCGGAGCGGGGGGACCCGCAGAACAGAGCGAGCCCCAGGACTCGGGGACCCCGCAAAACCCCAGGACCCTGAGACGCCCAGGGACGCGGAAAAGCCCGGGGCCCCGGAGAAGTCCGAGGACCCGAAGAACCCCGAGGACCCGAAGAACCCCGAGAGCCGGAAGAACCCGAAAAACCTGGGGAGAGCCGTGCATCCGGGGCGGGCCGTGGAGCAGGAGATGTTACGGGAAGTCCTCATCCATCTCGATCCCCTCCTGCTCAAGCGCTTCGCGGATGACACGGAAAGCCAGCCCTGAGGCGTACCCCTTGCGTGCCAGCATGCCCGCCAGCCGCCGCGTGCGAGTCTGCGGGTCGAGCGACCGAGTGGACGCGAGCTTGCGCTCCACCAGCCGCCGCGCCGTCTCCGCCTCCTGGTCGGGATCCAGCCGCTCGACGGCCTCCTTGACCGTGTCGGTGTCCACACCGCGATGACGTAGCTCAGCGGCCAAGGCGCGCTTGGCCAGCCCTCGGCCGTGGTGCCGCGAGTCGACCCAAGCCGCAGCGAACGCCTCGTCGTTGATCAGCCCCAGCTCGGAGAAGCGGCTGAGGACCGCTTCGGCGGCTTCGTCCGGCACGTCACGTTTCCGGAGCGCCTCGGCAAGCTGGGCCCGCGTCTTGGGCGCCATGGTGAGCAAACGAAGACAAATGGCCCGCGCCACCGACTCCGGATCAGCGTCCTGTCCACCCCCGCCGAAGCCCTCACCACTCAGCCCAGAGCCGCGAGACCTTCCACCTCTCCGCCCGGATCCGGCAGAGCTCCCATCACCCTCCTCGCCCCCACCATCACGCTCGGCCCCAGCGAAGCCCCTGCCATGCCGCCTGGATCTGCCAGAACGCCCATCACCACGCCCCGTCCCGGCAAAGCCCCCGCCACTGCGCCCAGCTCCGCCAGGACGCTCGTCATCAGGCCAGGCCCCAGCAAACCCGTCACCGCCTCGCGCGCTTCCAGCGAAGCCGCCACCATCCTGCGCGGACTCGGCGAAGCCGCCACCACCCTGCACGGAACCGGCGAAGCCGCCACCCTGCACGGAACCGGCGGAATCGGCACCGTCATGCGCCGCCCCGGCAAAACCTCCGCTATCTTGCCCAGATCCAGCGAAGCCACCGTCTTGTGGTCCTCCGACGCGGTCCTCGCTGTCACGCTTGAATCCGGCGGCGTCGGCGCCATCGCGTGCCGCTCCGGCGGGGCTCCCGTCATCCCACCTGGCCCCGGCGAAACCGCCGCCGTCGTCTGGCGCTCCGGCCAAGTCGTGGCCATGCTGCGCAGCTTCGGCGGAGGGCCCGCTGTCTTGTCGGGCCTCAGCAGGGTCTTCGGCGTCCGGCTCCTCGGATGGCCAGCCGCGCCCGCGGGTATTTCGCCCGGCCCGTCCGTTGGAGCGGGCGGATCGCCGCCCTCTGCTCGATCGTTTCCTCCCGGTCTCGCCGTCGTCCGACGGTTCGGCCGCGAACCAGCTGCTCCCCGCGAGCACCTCGGAGTGCCACCCGCCGTCCCCCCGGTTGGCAGGCTCGGCAGGCGCGGCCTCCTCGGTGGCACGCCATCCCTTGGTGGTGGCCCATCCGCCGTCCGGGTCTCCCCGGTCGGCGGCGGCAGGACTCGGGTCAGCGTCAGTGGAGCCATCGTCGCCAGGGTGCCCGGCAACCTCAGCGTCTGAGCTGGCCTGAGTGTCGGTGCGTATATCGTGCTGATCGTCTGCGACGGCCTGGCCCTCAGCAGTGATTCGGGATGCGCGCTGATCATCCGCGCCGACTTGGGTGTCGGCGGTTGTGCGGGATTCGTACTGGTCGGCTGATCGGGCTTGGGCCCCGGGGATGAAGCGGGGTCCGTCCTGATCGTCGGTGTCGTCCCCGAAGAAGGGGTGTCTGCCGGTGCGTTCCCGGTAGAGGTGGCCTGTGGTCTCCCGGGTGCCGGTGGTCACGTGATCGTCGGTGTGGACGCCGTCCTGTCCGCCCAAAGCGGCACGGACATCGTCCGGCTCGCCCGTGGCGGCATGCACAACGCCCTGCCCGTCTGTGGCCGTGTGCTCGTCGAGCTGTTCGCCTGTGGCCGCGTGCTGGTCAGGCTGCCTGTCTGTGGCGGAGTGTTCGTCGTGCCGTTCGCTTGTGGCGGTGAGCTCGTCGGGCTGCCCGTCAGTAGCCGTGTGCTTGTCGTGCCGTTCGCCTGTGGCCGTGTGTTCGTCGGGCTGCCTGTTGGTGGCGGGCTGTTCGTCTGTGGCGGTGGGGTTGTTGGGGTGTCCTTCCTGGTCTGTCGCGGCCTCGCTCTCGGCTGAGGTGCGTTGGCGGGTGCGGTGCTCGCGCCACTCGTCGACCGATGGCCAGCCGTCCGCGGCCGAGCGGGCCAGGTCGCGGCCCCGGGAGGGGGAAGGGACGGGCCGGGCGCCCCCGGATTGGGGCGCCGGTGGCCGATTCGGGTTACTCATGGGAGGGGGCACGATCGCTCATGGGGTGGACGATCAGACGTCACCCGGCTTCGGGGTGGACTTCGAGCCACGGCCGGAAGGAGCGGCGGCCGGGGCAGGGGCAGGGGCCGCGGCGGCTTCGGCCGGGGCGTCGAGGCGGGGGCCCACGCCCAGCTTGTCCTTGATCTTCTTCTCGATCTCGTTGGCCATGTCGGGGTGGTTCTTCAGGAAGTTGCGGGCGTTCTCCTTGCCCTGGCCGAGCTGGTCGCCCTCGTACGTGTACCAGGCGCCGGACTTGCGGACGAAGCCGTGCTCCACACCCATGTCGATGAGGCCGCCCTCGCGGGAGATGCCCACGCCGTAGAGGATGTCGAAGTCGGCCACGCGGAAGGGCGGGGCCATCTTGTTCTTCACGACCTTGATCCTGGTGCGGTTGCCGACCGCCTCCGTGCCGTCCTTGAGGGTCTCGATGCGGCGGATGTCCATCCGGACCGAGGCGTAGAACTTGAGCGCCTTACCACCGGTCGTGGTCTCGGGGCTGCCGAACATGACGCCGATCTTCTCGCGGAGCTGGTTGATGAAGATGGCGGTGGTGCCCGTGCTGTTGAGCGCGCCGGCGACCTTGCGCAGGGCCTGGGACATGAGGCGGGCCTGGAGGCCGACGTGACTGTCGCCCATCTCGCCCTCGATCTCGGCCTTGGGCACCAGCGCGGCCACCGAGTCGATGACGATGATGTCGACGGCGCCGGACCTGATCAGCATGTCGGCGATCTCCAGCGCCTGCTCACCGGTGTCGGGCTGGGAGACCAGGAGGGCGTCGGTGTCGACCCCCAGCTTCTTGGCGTATTCGGGGTCGAGGGCGTGCTCGGCGTCGATGAACGCCGCGATGCCGCCGGCACGCTGGGCGTTGGCCACCGCGTGCAGGGCGATCGTGGTCTTACCGGAGGACTCGGGGCCGTAGATCTCGACGATGCGGCCGCGCGGCAGGCCGCCGATGCCGAGGGCCACGTCAAGGGAGATCGACCCGGTGGGGATCACCTCGATGGGAGCTCGGGCGTCGTCGCCCAGGCGCATGACGGAGCCCTTGCCGAACTGTCGCTCGATCTGAGCGAGCGCGGTCTCGAGGGCCTTCTCGCGGTCGTTGATTGCCATGGGAACTCCCCCTGGAGGGTCGTGGTCCGATCAGTCGAGTGAAAGCTACGGCCTGCCACCGACATTTTTCATACGACTGCCGGGGAAGACGTGGCTCGGGCGAAACCCATCGTAGCCGAACGGCTGTTCGATCACAGCAAGAACACGCAGGTCGCCGTCAATCACCCGCCCTGGTGTCCTGTGTCACTGAAGGCTGAGCATTGTCACCGAAGGTCGATCTCGGGGGCCAGGGGTGCGCGAGCCTGCGGCGAAGCCGTACGTCATCGCGGCCCGGCGGTGTGGGGCCGGCGTGGACGAGGGGCGGCTGGAAGATGGGCGCCAACCTTCTCGCGGACATCGCGGGCGCGTGGGAGGCGAGCCTGCGCGGCGTTTGGTCGACCACGACGCCTGGCCGCCTGCTGGAGGACATCGCCCTGATCGCGGGCGGCCGGCTCAGTTCTGGGTCGTCGGGCGGATGACGATCTCGCCGATCTCCACATCACGGGGCTGTTCGATGGCGAAGGCGACAGCGCGGGCGACGGCTTCCGGCGCGATGGCGTACTGGTTCATGTTGCGGCGGATCTCCTCGCGGACCTCGGGGTTGTCGATGGAGCCGACGAGTTCCGTACGCACGTAGCCCGGCGAGACCGCCGTCGTCCGCAACACGCCGTCGGTCGACTCCTGCCGCAGCCCTTCCAGGAGGGTACGCACGGCATTCTTGGTCGCGGCGTAGACCGCCATCGTGGGTGTGATCTTCAGCCCGGCCGTCGACACGGTGGTCACGAGGTGGCCCTGTCCCTGCTCGCGGAACACCGGCAGCGCGGCGGCGATGCCGTGCAGCACGCCGCGTAGGTTGACGTCGATCATCGCCGACCAGCCGGCCACGTCAAGGTCCGCCACGGGGCCGATCTTGCTGATGCCGGCGTTGCCGACCAACACGTCGAGCTGCCCGAACTCCGTCACGGCCATGCCGACGAGTTGTTCGAGGTCCTCGCGGGCGGTGACGTCCACGGCTCGGATGACGGCGCGCCCGCCGCGGTCGCGGATCTCACGGGCGATCTTGTCGAGCCGCTCCGTCCGCCGGGCGCCGAGCACGACGGCGGCGCCCCGCTCGGCGAGCAGGCGCGCGGTGGCCTCGCCTATCCCGCTGCTCGCCCCGGTGATGGCCACGACCTTGCCCCTGATGGCTGACATAGGGATTTCCTCCACAGTAAACTGGACACGTGTCCGTTTAAGGGCTCCCCACCGTACCGGACACGTGTCCGCTTAGCCAACTCGCCATGAAGAGGACCGATGAACGCCCCCCGCCGCCGAGCCGACGCCACCGAGAACCGCGCACGGATCCTCAAGGCCGCACGAGAGGTCATCGTGAACGCGAACGAGGTGAAGCTCAATGAGATCGCCAAGCGGGCGGGCGTCGGTCAGGGCACCCTCTACCGCCACTTCCCGACTCGGGAGGCCCTGCTCGCCGAGGTCTATCGCAAGGACGTGGACGACCTCGTGGCCGCCGCGCCGAAACTGCTCGCCGAACACGAGCCGCTGCCCGCCCTGGTCGGCTGGCTGGACCGGGTGGCCGAGTACGCGAAGGTCAAGCGCGAGGTGTTCGCAGCTGTCGAGGCGGGGGTGTGGCAGGATCTGTCCGCGCACAGCCTCGGCCCGATCGGCGAGACGCTGACCAGGCTCCTCGACGCGGGCAAGGCCGAGGGCGTCGTCCGCCCCGACGTGGACGCCCGCGACATCATCCTGCTGATCGGCTACCTGACCCGTCTGGAACCCGCCGAGTGGGACGCCCGCGCCCATCACCTCCTGCGCGTCATCGTCGACGGCCTGCGCCGTCACGCCTGAGCAGGTTCCACGGGACCAAGCGCCGACCGCCGAAGGCGAGCCGATCGACGATGGCGCCGCGAAGGCGTGAGTCAAGAGTGAGTCACGCCATGCGGGGCCTGACCGCTCAAACTTCGCTGTCACGGGGCACCTGGGGACGGTGAGGAGCTCGAGCGCCGTGAACAGCTCCGGAGGGCACTGCTGCTCCGGAGGGCACTGCTCAGGAGCAAGAAGGGTGGGCAGGCGCATGCCGATGTCCAGCGACTCAGTATCGCGTCGGCCTGCTCGTACGGGAGCTCCCCCCAGCCCGCTGCCGGGAGGCGCGAGGGGGTGGCGGCCGGGGCGCCCCGGCGGGAACAACAGCGCGACGAGCTGGTCACGGACGGTGGGATGGCGGGTCGCGTGGACCATGAGCTCGGTGGTCATCCGGGCGAACGTGTCCTGACCGCCGTCGCGTACCCGCTCCACCCAGTATTCGCCGAACTTCGCCACCAGGTCGTCGGCGGGCCGCCCGGCACGAAGCAGGCGATCCGCCTGCGTCCGCGACTCGTTCTCGAGCCGGTGCCGTTGTTCGTCCTCAACCAGGAGTACGCCGACCGCCTGCGTCCCCATGTACGGCTACGCGACCGGCAGAACCATTCGGCGGAGACCATAAGGCGTACCAGGGACACGTGGACCGGCTCGCTATGGGCGACCTCCGCATCGAGAACGTGCCCGTCCACACCATCCCGGACACGATCCGGCTCACCGCACCCGACGGGCGGGTCACCCAGGGAGCGATCGGCACGAGCGTCCTGTCGTGGTTCCTGTCCACGATCGACTATCCGGCCGAGAAGCTCGTCCTGCGCAGGAACGGCCGGGTCCGGCCGGAGCACAGCGTGCCCATGTGGTACGTGGGCGACCACTTCCGGCTGTCCCACGGCACCGTGAACGGCCTGGACCGGATGGTGTTCCCCGTCGACACCGGGGGCGCCGACATCGGGTTCACCGCTCCCCGCGCCACCTTCGAGGCCGCCGACATCCCGATCCCCCCGGGCGACGGCTTTCACCCGGCGACCGTGGACGAGGTGACGTTCGGGTCCGTCGCCCGCCGCCGGGTGCCCGGGTTGTCCGGCGCGTTCCCCTCCTGGTTCGAGCACGGTTTCGGCTTCCGCATCGGGGGCCTGCCCACGAACGAGTTCTTCAAGCCGTATGCGCTCACGTTCGACTTCGGACGCATGCGCATCCTCATGAACACACCCCGCTGATGTTGGCCGCCAATGTGTTGTCCGGGCAGTGAGCTGGGGAGACTCACTGCAGGGCCGAGGGTTGGAGGCGGCGAGTGTCGAGGGGCTACACCAGGGAACGGCGCACCCATCTGGAGGCACTCGCCGAGGTGCTCCCCCATCATGGCCTGGTCAGTCGCATGGTCGGCAACGACGATCCGGTGCTGTGGGTCTGGCACCCGCGTACGGGCCGTCAGACGATCATTTTCGCCACCCCGTCACACCACGGATGGACGTTCCTGTGGTCGCCCGGAGGGCAGGGCAGCGTGGACGAGCTGGAGCTCACGGCGGAGGCGTTGCGGCAGGCCCTGGACATGTCGCAGCCCTGACGCCGCCGCGGCTAGCGGAGCTTGGGTGAGATGTCCTCCACCTGGCAGACCGCGCGCCAGACGGTCTTGGCGCTCTCCCCGTCGGCCAGCGCCTGTATGACGGTCCGCCCGCCCAACGGCGCGAGCACGTAGTCGCGGGCCCACGACTCGGCGTACGTGTCGCCGAAGTGAGCGTTCATCCGTCTCCAGAACTCCGTCAGGCGCATGGATTCAAGTATGGAATCGCCTGGGGGGTGGGTAGGACATCCCCATGCCAAAGACTCCCAAGTCTTCGCCACCGAAGACAGCCGAGACCAAGGCCCACAGGGCCAGGCGCCGCCGATTACTGCACACGCTGCGCCTCACCGTACAGAAGGAGAAGTCGGAGCGATCAGAAAGGCACGCGGGCGTCAGGCAGGAGCCCCGTGCGGGCAAGCCGCGTACGCGCAGGGCGTCGCGGCGCTAGGGCGGACCCGCGGTCACAGCACACGCGAGCCGTACATCTCACCGAGATGGTCGGCGAGCAGCTCCAGCCGGGCGCCATCGGGGTCCTTGAAGTAGATGGAGGCGCCGCTCTCTATCTGGTGCGGCACGCCGGCCATCTCCAGCTTCCCGCGCAACCGCTCCCAGGTGGCGGGGTCGACGGAGATCGCGACGTGGTGCAGCCCGCCCAGCACCTCTTGGTACGGCCCGAGGTCGAGACCGGGGAAGTCGAAGAACGCGAGCAGGTTGCCGTTGCCGATGTCGAAGAAGAAGTGGTTCGAGCCCTTGTAGTCGCGGTTCTCGATGATCTCCGTGAGCGGGAACTCCAGGAGTTCCTGGTAGAACTTGATGGTGCGTTCCACGTCCGACGAGAGCAGCGCCATGTGGTGCAGGCCCCGAGCGCTGCTCGATGGCCGGTGCGCTAAGACGTGGCGCCGTCTCATCTCCGCTCGGCGGGCTTCGATGGCCGCATAGTCAATGGTCACGGTCGCTGTATGTCCGCCAGGGCCCCCGCTCAACCGCTCGCCGGGGAGCCAAATGCGTTTTCTGTCGGTGGCACGAGGCAATATGTGCTGGTGAGCTCGCTAGACCAGTTCAGCCAGGTGACCAGGCAATGGTTCGCCGGGGCCTTCCAAGCTCCCACGGCCGCCCAGGAGGGGGCGTGGGAGTCGATCTCGCGCGGCGACAACACCCTGGTCGTCGCTCCCACCGGGTCGGGCAAGACGCTGGCGGCCTTCCTGTGGTCGCTCGACAGGCTGGCGTTCGAGAAGACCGGCCCCGCCGCCACACCCGAGGCCGGGCCCGCCGCGTCCGAGGCCGCCGTCCGTAAAGGCGCCACCACGTCCGAGGCCGCCGGACGTAAAGGCGCCGCCGCGTCCGAGGCCGCCGCCGTGCGCAAAGACGCGCCGAAGGGGACGCGGGTGCTGTACGTGTCCCCGCTCAAGGCCCTGGCCGTGGACGTCGAGCGCAACCTGCGCGCGCCGCTGGCCGGGCTCAAGCAGACGGCGCGCCGACTCGGGCTGCCGGTGCCGGAGATCTCGGTGGCGATCCGCTCGGGCGACACCCCCTCGGAAGACCGCAGGCGCTACGCCGCCAAGCCGTCCGACATCCTGATCACGACGCCGGAGTCGCTGTTCCTGCTGCTCACCAGCCAGGCGCGCGAGGCGTTGCGGGGCGTGGAGACGGTGATCGTGGACGAGGTCCACGCGGTCGCGGCCACCAAGCGCGGCGCTCATCTGGCGCTCAGCCTGGAGCGGCTCGACGCGCTGCTCGACAGGCCGGCGCAGCGGATCGGGCTGTCGGCGACGGTGCGGCCGGTGAGCGAGGTGGCGGCGTTCCTGGGCGGCACGCGGCCGGCCACGGTCGTGCAGCCGCCGTCGGAGAAGCGGATCGAGGTCGAGGTCGTCGTCCCGGTCGAGGACATGACGGAGATGGAGGGCCGGCCACAGCCGGAGGGCGGGGAGGAGTTCGCCCCCGAGCCGGGCAGCCGGTCGATCTGGCCCCATGTGGAGGACCGGCTGTTCGACCTGATCGGGGCGCACAGCTCGACGATCGTCTTCGCGAACTCGCGGCGGCTGGCCGAGCGGCTGTGCACCCGCCTCAACGAGCTCGCGTACGAGCGGGAGGGCGGCGGCGTCGAGGCCATCGACCTCTCCATCTGGGAGACACCCCCCTCGCCGCAGAAGCCCCAGCGGATGCCCGCCGACATGATGGCGCAGGCCGGGGCGAGCAAGGGGGTCGTGACCGAGATCGTCCGCGCGCACCACGGCTCGGTCTCCAAGGAGGAGCGGGCGCAGATCGAGGAGGCGCTCAAGTCGGGCCGGCTGCCCGCCGTGGTCGCCACCTCCAGCCTGGAGCTGGGCATCGACATGGGCGCGGTCGACCTGGTCGCGTGCGTGGAGGCGCCGCCGAGCGTGGCCAGCGGGCTGCAGCGCATCGGCCGGGCCGGCCACCAGGTCGGCGCGGTGTCCAAGGGTGTGATCTTCCCGAAGTACCGGGGCGACCTGGTGCAGACGGCCGTGGTGGCCGAACGGATGAAGAGCGGCCAGATCGAGGAGCTGCGCTATCCGCGTAACCCGCTCGACGTGCTGGCGCAGCAGATCGTGGCGATGACCGCGCTCGACGAGTGGACGGTCGACGAGCTGGAGTCCGTGGTCAAGCGAGCCGCCCCCTACGCCACGCTGCCCAGGACCGCCCTGGAGGCCACGCTCGACATGCTGGCCGGGCGCTATCCGAGCGAGGAGTTCGCCGAGCTGCGGCCGCGCATCGTGTGGGACCGGGTCACCGGCACCCTCCAGGGGCGTCCGGGCGCGCAGCGGCTGGCGGTCACCAACGGCGGCACGATCCCCGACCGCGGCCTGTTCGGCGTCTTCCTGGTGGGCGAGAAGGCCTCCCGGGTGGGCGAGCTGGACGAGGAGATGGTCTACGAGTCGCGCGTGGGCGACGTGTTCGTGCTGGGCGCGACGTCCTGGCGGATCGAGGACATCACGACCGACCGGGTGCTCGTCTCGCCCGCGCCGGGCCAGCCGGGCAAGCTGCCGTTCTGGCACGGCGACGCGCCCGGGCGCCCGGCCGAGCTGGGCAAGGCGATCGGGCAGTTCCTGCGCGAGCAGGCCAAGAACGGCTCGACCGAGCGCATGCGGGAGGCGGGGCTCGACGAGTACGCCTCCGGAAACCTCCTGTCCTACCTCCACGAACAACGCGAGGCCACCGGCTACGTCCCCGACGACCGCACCCTCCTCGTCGAGCGTTTCCACGACGAGCTCGGCGACTGGCGCGTGGTCATCCACTCCCCCTACGGCGCGCGGGTGCACGCCCCGTGGGCGCTGGCGATCAACCGGCGCCTGCGCGAGCGCTACGGCATCGACGTGCAGGCGGTCCACTCCGACGACGGCATCGTGCTGCGCATCCCCGACACGCTGGCCGAGCCGCCGACCGACGTGGCCGCGTTCGACGCCGAGGAGATCGAGCAGATCGTCACGGAGGAGCTGGGCGGGTCGGCCATGTTCGCCTCCCGGTTCAGGGAGTGCGCGGGGCGGGCGCTGCTGCTGCCGCGCCGCACGCCGGGCAAGCGCAGCCCGCTGTGGCAGCAGCGCCAGCGCGCCGCCCACCTGCTGGGCGTGGCCTCGCAGTACGCCTCGTTCCCGATCGTGCTGGAGACCATGCGCGAGTGCCTGCAGGACGTCTTCGACGTGCCGGGGCTCGTCCAGCTCATGCGGGACATCGCCGCGCGCAGGGTGCGGCTGGTGGAGGTGGAGACCTCGCAGGCCTCGCCGTTCGCGGCGTCGCTGCTGTTCCATTACGTGGGCGCGTTCATGTACGAGGGCGACGCGCCCCTGGCCGAGCGGCGCGCCCAGGCGCTGGCGCTGGACACCACGCTGCTGGCCGAGCTGCTGGGCCAGGCCGACCTGCGCGAGCTGCTCGACCCCGACGTGATCTCCGACACCGAGCGCGAGCTGGCCAGGCTCGACCGGCCACTGCGCGACCTGGAGGACCTCGCCGACCTGCTGCGCTCCCACGGGCCGCTGCTCACGCCCGACGTGAGCGTGCGCGGCGGCGACCCGGCCTGGCTGGCGGAGCTCGAACGCTCGCGTCGCGCGATCCGCGTACGCATCGCCGGCGAGGAGCACTGGGCGGCCATCGAGGACGCGGCCCGCATGCGTGACGCGCTGGGCGTGCCGCTGCCGGTCGGGGTGCCCCACGCGTTCCTGGAGCCGGTCGCCGATCCGCTGGCCGACCTGGTGGCGCGGCACGCCCGCACCCGCGGGCCCTTCCACGCGGGGCCGGCCGCGGCCCGGTTCGGGCTGGGTGTGGCCGTGGTGACGGACGCGTTGCGCCGGCTGGCCGCGTCCGGGCGGGTCGTGAACGGGGAGTTCCGGCCCGGCGGGCGGGGCGAGGAGTGGTGCGACGCCGGGGTGCTGCGGATGCTGCGGCGCAGGTCGCTGGCCAGGTTGCGCAAGGAGGTCGAGCCGGTCGCGCCGGAGACCCTGGCCCGCTTCCTGCCCGCCTGGCACGGCATCACCGGATCGGGAGCCGCGGGGGCGGCCGGCGGCCGGGGCGCGAGCGAGGCGGCCCGGGCCATGGACGCGCTGGTCCGCTCGATCGAACAACTCCAAGGGGCCGCCGTGCCCGCGTCCGCGCTGGAGACGCTGGTGCTGCCCGCGCGGGTGCCCGGCTACCATCCGGCGCTGCTCGACGAGCTGACCTCGTCGGGTGAGGTGATGTGGGCGGGGCAGGGCTCGCTGCCCGGCGGCGACGGGTGGGTGTCGCTCTACTACGGCGACACCGCGCCGCTGCTGCTGCCCGAGCCCGCCGAGATCACGATGACTCCTCTGCACGAGCGCGTGCTGGAGCTGCTGGGCGGGGGCGGCGCGCTGTTCTTCCGCGGCATCTCCGACCAGCTCGGGTCCCTGGACGACGCCACCCTGGCGGCGGCGGTGTGGGATCTGGTGTGGGCGGGGCGGATCTCCGGCGACACGCTGGCGCCGCTGCGGGCCACGCTCGGCACCGGCCGTCCCGCGCACCGGCCCGCCACCACGCGGCGGCGCCGGGCCGTGCTGCCGAGCCGGAGCGGGCCGCCCACGGTTGGCTGCCGGTGGTGGC
>NZ_JBSFTC010000097.1:0-36015 GCF_053590415.1 Nonomuraea sp. NPDC003201 | reverse complement strand
GTCCGATCTCGACGAGCGGGCACTGGCCGCGGCGCTGGCCGCGGCCCCCGCCGACGCCGAAGGCTGGGTGCGAGGCGTCGGCCATGCCGAGTCCGTCGCCGGTCTCCTCGACGCTGCGGCGCTGGACCGGCTCCACCCGAACCGGCCGGTACGACTTCAGCATCGAGGCGGGTCACTGTGGATCCTGAACACTACCGCCATCCGGCTCCTCGGTCTCGACCGCATCGAGGACTCCGGCATCGAACGCGATCTTGGCGGGAGGCCGACCGGACGCGTCTGGTGCGCGGACCATCTGGTCCGGTCCTCGGCCGAGCAGCAATCTCGCACTCACCCCGATACACTGCCTGACCTCGCGCTCGTCGCCGGAAAGCTGGCCCGCTGGGGCGTCACTTCGGTCACCGACGCCACTCCGGGCCTGGCACCCGGCATCGTGCTCGCCCTGGCCGAGCGCATGCGGCGCGGCGTCCTGCCGCAACGGGTGCGGCTGCTGGGCGCCCCTTTCGAGACCGGCCTGCCCAATGGGCGGCTCACCGCCGGCCCGTGGAAGGTCGTCATCCGGGACGACGCCCTGCCCGGGCTGGACGAACTCGTGCAGGAGATCGCGTACGCGCACCTCACCGGACGACCGGTAGCGCTGCACTGCCTCAGCGTGGAGGCGCTGTACCTGGCGCTGGCGGCGCTTGAGGAGGCCGACGCGTTGGAGGGCGACCGGATCGAGCACGCGGCGCTCGTACCCGCCTGGTGCCTGAACCGGTTGCGGACGCTCGGACTCCGGGTCGTCACCCAGCCGGCGTTCCTCGCCGACCGCGGGGAGGACATGCTGCGCGGCACGCCCCCGGACGAGCACGAGGATCTCTATCGCTACGCGGGTCTCCTCCGCGCCGGGATTCCCGTGCTGCCGTCCAGCGACGCGCCCTACGGCCCGGCCGATCCCTGGCGGGCGATGGCCGCGGCCCGGGACCGGACGACGGAGACCGGCCGCTGCGCGCAACCGGCCGAGCGTGTGGAGGTGGCGATCGCGTTGAGCGGCTATCTGGCCCCGTCGCACCTGCCCTCCTCCAGGGCCGCGCCTCTGGGGGCGGGGGCGGACGCCGACGTGGTCCTACTCGAAGGCGACCTGCGGGACGTGCTCGCCGAGCCGGGCGCGGCCCGGGTGCGCCTCACCGTCGCGGGCGGGCGCATGGTGCACCGGGTTTCGTGATCACATGTGGGCGCCGCCGTCGACGCGGATCTCGGTGCCGGTGATGAACGCGCCGTCGTCCGAGACGAGCATGGCGACCACCCCGGCGACGTTCTCGGGGCCGGGCAGTCCGTCGCTGATCGCGGAGGTCAGCTTGAGGAAGAGGTTCCAGTCGGTGTCGGCGGGCACGAGGGAGCCGATGTTGTCAGTGATGCCGCTGCTGATGCCGCCGGGCACGATGTTGACCGCGCGCAGTCCCTGCCTGGAGTACTCCAGGGCGAGGCTGTGAGTGAAGGAGGCGATGCCGCCCTTGCTGGCCGAGTAGGCGGCCATGAACGGGTGAGCGAAGAACGCGGCGGTGGAGCTGAAGTTGACCACCACGCCACGGCCCGATTCCAGCAGGGCGGGCAGCGCGGCCCTGGTCACCAGGAAGGTGCCGGTCAGGTTGACGGTGATGATGCGGTTCCACAGCTCCAGCGAGCAGTCGTGGGTGTGCGCCCCGCGTAGGATCGCCGCGGCGTTGACCAGAGCGTCCAGGCCGCCGAGCTCAGCAACTGCCGCCGGCACCACGTCGTTCACCGAGCTCTCGTCGGCGATGTCGATGGGGGTGACGGTGAGCCGGTCGGCCGTGCCCTGCTCGGTGGCCAGGGCCAGAGTCTCCTTCAGGCCGTCCTCGGCGATGTCGGCGGCCACCACGCGGGCGCCCTCCGACAGCAGTCGCAGTGCGGTGGCCCGCCCGATGCCGGAGGCGGCGCCGGTGATGAGGATGCGGCGGTCGGTGAGTCGCTGCATGAAGGTGTTCACTCCGTCTCAGTTGATGGTGCAGGTCAGAGGAGGTAGGGGATCACAGCGAAGAGGGACCGCCGGACAGCGCCGCGCCGTCCACGACCCTGCCCTCGACGACCCGCTGGAGGAAGGCGGCGGTACGTTCGACGGCCTCGGTCGCCTCAGGCAGGAAGCCGGCGGCCACCTGCCAGGCGTGCTGCATGTGCGGCCATATCTCCAGCTCGACGTGCACTCCGGCCCTGGCGGCCCTGGTGGCCAGGGCGATGGAGTCGTCCAGCAGGCGTTCTGCGCTGGAGGCCTGCAGGAACAGCGGAGGCACGCGTCGCAGGTCGGCGCAGACCGGCGACGCCGAGGGGTCGTCCGGGGAGTGCCCGGCCAGGTAGTCGGTCATCATGACCGGGCCGAGCCGGGCATCGAGCAGCAGGTCGGTCTCGCTGTTATCCACCCAGCTCCCCCGCGTCCAGGCGTCCGGTCGCAGGTCGAAGACGCCGGAGTAGAGGAAGCCGGCCAGCGGCCCGGCCCCGCCGATGCCCCGGAGCCGCAGCAGCAGCGCCGCGGCCAGGTTGGCACCCGCCGACTCGCCCCCGACGGCGATGCCGCCCTGCGGGCTCAGCCGGGTCGCGAGGGCGTAGGCGGCCTCGCAGTCGTCGAGCGCGGCCGGATAGGGGTGCTCGGGTGCGAGCCGGTACTCCGGCAGCAGCACCCGCGCCCGGGTCCGCAAAGCAAGTTGGGCGGCCAGGGGACGGACAGCGAGTGCCGAACCGGTACGGAAGCCGCCGCCGTGAATGTAGACGATCAGGAGGTCGTCACGGGCGTTGTCCGGAGTCATCAGGCGGGTCCCGGCCCGGGCTCCCTCCACGGGTTCGTCGGCGAGACCCGGGACCGGCTGGTAGGCGTCGTCGTAGAGGCGGCTCTGCCGGCGTTCTTCGGCGAGGTCCATCGGCACGTGAGCGTCGCGCGCCTGCCGGAACATGGTGGTGAGCAGGTCATAGGTCTTGCTGGGCATCACTGAACCTCGGTGAGGCGGGCGAAGCCGGTTTCGATCTCGGCGGGCAGGTGGCTGCCGTTGGGGATGAGAGCGATGGCCTCACGAACGGTCATGTTCTGGGCTCCGGCGTTCAGGCCGGATTCCACGTGCTCGGCGATCTCGGGCATGTGGCGGACGATGGTGTCGGTGACGATGCGCATCGCGCCGGGCCGGTCGGCCACTTCGGCCAGGGTGCTGTCGAGGGTGAGCGGCGCGGACGCTGTTGCCCTGTCGGTGTGCGGCAGGATCCAGCGGTGGCTACCGGAGCCGACGGTGAGCCGGTCGCCGCCGGGAAGCGTGACGTGGGCGGTGGTGTTGGGCGGAACGACGGCCTCGACGATGAGCTCGCCGCCGGTGATCCTCCAGGAGGAGGCGGCCGGGCCGTAGGGAGTGCGCAGGCGGGCGCCGGCGTGGGTCAGACCGCCGCCGGGGCGGGGGTGGACGGTGATTTCCCGGTATCCAGGCGCGGCGGGCGCGAGCCCGGCGACGGTGCGGTGCAGCCAGTCGGCGACGGCGCCGAAAGCGTAGTGGTTGAAGGAGGTCATGCCGCTGGGGTTGACGGTGCCGTCGGGCAGGAGGCTGTCCCAGCGTTCCCAGATCGTGGTGGCCCCTTGCGTGACCGGGTACAGCCAGGACGGGCACTCGCGCTGCAGAAGCAGCCGATAGGCGGCCTCCAGTTCTCCCGCTTCGGCCAGGGTGTCGCAGATGAGCGGGGTAACGACGAAACCAGTGGCGATCTTGTAGCCGTTGGCGCGGACCAGCTCGGCCAGACGGGACGCGGCGCGGTGGCGCCGTCGTTCGTCAGGCAGCAGGGGGAACTCCAGGGCCAGGGCGTAGGCGGTGGGCGAGTCGCTGAGCAGCCGCCCGGAGGCGGTGGCGTACTCGTCGGCGAACGCCTGGCGTATTTCGTCGGCCAGCGCCCGATAGGTGCCGTCGTACTCGCCGAGGACGCCGGCGGTCTGGGCGAGCAGGTCGACAGAGCGGGTTCGGCATAGCGGAAGCCGTGAAAGGTGAAGCGAGGTTCCCACGTCTCCTGGCCGCCGCCCCGCAGCGTGCAGACGTCGGTGGCCTTGGCAGTGCGCAGCCGGGTCACGCACAGCTCGCCGTCCTGCAGGACATCGGCGTGGCGCAGCAGCAGGTCGGTGACGTAGGTCTGGTAGCGCAGGCGGTGCCGGTAGGCGGTCCAGCCGGGGGGCGAGCACTTGGTCTCCGACTACCTGACCGTTCAGTTCGGCCTCATAGACGCCCAGCGCGGTCGTGTACAGGCGGGCCGCACGCACGCCTGACCGCGCCTGGAACTCGCCGCGCAACAACGAGCCCTCCCCTGGGCTGACGAATCTGGCCGACCAGGCCTCCGGCTCTAGCAGCCCCGCCTCGACATGCGCGGGCTCGCTCCATGCCGACCACCCGCCCGGCCCCTCCACCCGCACCCTCACCGCCACTCGCTCCCGAGCGGCCAGCGGCGCGAACGGCCAGGGCACCAGCACCGATTCGGCCGACTCGACCCACGTCCGCTCGCCCCTTGCCTCGATCTCATACGCGCTCTGCAACCAGCCCGGGGTGTCCGTCTCGACGATCCATGACAGGCGGGGGCTTATAGTGCCGACGCCCAACGGTTCACGCAGGTGCTCGAATCGGATGGTGATCACGCGAAAAGATCCTCCTCACTTACACGTGTTAGTACGTGACGGTACACCACCAGGAACAGCCGCCGTCTCCGATTGCGAGGTGCCAGCGCCTGAAGGATGCCGCTCTGGGCACTCGTGCGAATTCCGAAGGAATGACGCGCGAACCGCCCTCTTTCCGCGAGGAAGAGAGCGAGATCCGCAGCACTATCACGTGTAACCTGGAAGCACGCAGACGTTAACATCTCCCCAGCGGGCAGGCAACGGCGACGAGGGCAGCGTGGCAGACAAAAAGCGCAGGATCACCAGCGTCGACGTGGCGCGGGAGGCAGGCCTGTCGCGGGCCACGGTCAGCTTCGTGCTGAACAACACGCCCGGCCAGTCCATCCCCGAAGTGACCAGGCAGCGCGTGCTGCAGGCTGCGGCCCGCCTGGGCTACACGCCTTACGCACCCGCTCGCACGTTGCGCAGCGGGCGCAGCGACGTGGCGCTGTTCGTGCTGCCCGACTGGCCGCAGGGCCACACCATGGCGGCACTGGTCGACCGAGCCGCACAGGTGCTGGGCGAGGCCGGGCTGACGCTCATCACACACGTGCACGCGGGCCACGACGACGGGCTGGCCCGGCTCTGGAGCGCGCTCAGCCCGGCCACCGTCTTCGGCATGCGGCCCTTCACCGCCGAGGAGCTGGAGGCCATGCGACGGGTGCGCATCCCGGCCGTCCTGCCCCCGTCCGAACAGCCCGGATATGACGTGAGCGACACCCTGTGGATCAACGGCGTGGGCCGGTTGCAGGCCCGGCACCTGATCGGCAAGGGCCACGAGCGGCTGGCCTACGTGCTGCCCGACGACCCCCGCCTGGCCGCGCTGGGGCGAGGACGGGCGGAGGGCGCGGCGCAGGCGTGCGCGGAGGCCGGGCTGCCGGAGCCGGTGGTCTCCACCATCGCCATGGATGCCGGGTCGGCAGCCGAGGCGGTGGCGAGCTGGCAAGGCGTGCCGACCGCCGTCTGCGCCTACAACGACGAGGTGGCCCTGGCGCTGCTGGCCGGAATGCGTGCCCTCGGCACGAGCCTGCCGGTCATCGGCGCCGACGACATCCCCGCGGCGCGCTTCGCCGTGCCTCCTCTGACGACGGTCGCCCAGGACAGCGGCGAGATCGGCGAGCACATCGCCAGAGCCCTGCTCAGAGCACTGAACGACGAGGACCCCCGCCTGGAGTTGCTTCCGGCCGACGTCATCCGCGTGGTCGAACGCGAATCCGCCTGACGACTGGATGCGCCTTGGGTGAAATGACACCTTTCATCTACTTGCACGTGTAAGTAGCGCGCGGTTAACATCCGGGACACATCTCTCCCCCTCTCCGACCTGTGGGGTCTCATGAGCACACCGGTAATCCCCGTCCTGCCAAGGGTCGGCCCCCGCTACATCGGGCTGATGGTCCTGGCGCAGTTCGGGGTCTTCATGGCGTTCATCACGCCCTTGGCCATCTCCCTGTCCATCCGGGTCAACGAGCTCGCGCCGGGCCACGAGGAGTACCTCGGCTACATCACCGGCGTCGGCGCCCTCGTCCCACTCCTCACCGGCCCTGTGTTCGGCACACTGAGCGACCGCACTCGCACTCGCCTGGGCCGCCGGCGCCCGTTCATCATCGGCGGGATGCTGCTCGGCGTCGTCTCCCTGCTGGTGATGGCGCTGGCCCCCAGCGTGCTCCTCCTCGGTCTCGGTTGGGTGCTGGCGCAGTTCGGGTGGGGGACCGCGTTCGGAAACCTGCTCAACTCCCAGGCCGACCGGCTGCCCGAGGAGCAGCGTGGCAAGGTCGCCGGGCTGGGCGGGTTCGCGACGCTGATCGCGCCAGTCATGGGCGTGGTGCTGACCGGGGGCCTCGCGGGCGACGCTCTGCTGCTCTTCCTGGCGCCTGGAGCCATCGGCGTGGTCACGGTTGTCCTGTTCGTCTGGCTGGTCGACGAGGCGGACAGCCGTACTCTGCCGCCCGCCGAGTCACTGACCGTGAAGTCGCTGCTCTTGAAGTACACCTGGCCGGTCATGACATATCGTGACTTCTCGCTCAACTGGGCGGGGCGCTTCGCCTTCTACTTCGGCCTGACGCTCAACACCACCTTCACCGCCTTCTTCTTCGCCTCGCGCCTGGGCGTGGACGTCAAGGAGGTGGCGGGCACGCTCGCGGCGGTCTCCGGCATCGGCGTGCTGGCCACCGCAGGAGGCGCCCTGGGCGGCGGCTTCCTGTCGGACAAGCTGCGCCGTCGCCGCGTCTTCGTCCTTGCCGCCGGAGCGATCTACGCGTTGGGCACGCTGACCATGGCCTTGTCGTCGACCGTGCCGCTGCTGTTCACCGGCTCGATCATCTCCTCGGTCGGCCTCGGTACGTTCTCCGCCGTCGACCAGGCGCTCGCCCTGGACGTGCTGCCCGAACGGGAGACGAACGCGGGCCGCTACCTGGGGGTGTTCGGCTTCGCCACCTCCATTCCCCAGTCGGCGGCGCCGTTCATCGCCCCGCTCTTCCTGGCCGTCGGCGTGAGCGGCACGGAGAAGAACTACACCCTGCTCTATCTCGTGGCTGCCGCCTGCACCCTGCTGGGCGGCCTGATCACCCTACGTATCAAGTCCGTCCGCTAAGGAGTTCCCACATGTTCGTGGCCCCCTCGTTCCCGATCGAGCCGGGCGGTAGTGCGCCCTACTTCCGCGGCGAGTTCACCGCCGAACGACTGCCCGACCGGGCCACGCTGCAGGTCACCGGGCTGGGCATCGTGGAGCCGTACCTGAACGGCACCAGAGTCGGCGACGAGGTATTGGCGCCAGGCTGGACCTCCTACCGGCACCGGCTGCAGGTCAGCACCCATGATGTGACCTCCCTGGTGCGCGCCGGCGCCAACGCCCTGGGCGGCATCGTCGGCGAGGGCTGGGCCCGGGGCCGGATCGGCTACGAGGGCAAGAGCAGCCACTACACGGACCGACCCGCGCTGTTCATGCGGCTGGAGTTGACCTTCGGCGAAGAGACCGTCGTCATCGCCACCGATGAGAGCTGGACTTCCGGGGCCGGCGCCGTGGTGGCCAACAGCCTCTACGACGGGGAGACCTTCGACGCGCGGCGGGAGCCGTACGGCTGGAGCGAGCCCGGATTCACCGGCGGCTGGTCCCCGGTGGAGCCCTTCGCATGGGATCTGGACACGCTGGTCCCCACGGTCGCCGATCCGATCAGGCGGATCGAGGAGCTCGCCCCGGTGCGGACCGTCACCGGGGACGGCAGGACGATCGTCGACTTCGGGCAGAACATCTCGGGCTGGATCCGGCTGACCACATCTGGCGACGCCGGGCAGAGCGTGACCATCCGGCATGCCGAGGTCCTGAAGGACGGCGAGCTGGAGACCGAGACCCTGCGCACGGCCGAGGCCACCGACCGCTACATCCACGCCGGAGGGACGGCCACCTGGGAGCCGCGCTTCACCTTCCACGGCTTCCGGTACGCCGAGATCGACGGCCCGTACGACGAGATCAAGGCCGTCGTGGTGCACAGTGACATGCGCCGCACCGGCTGGCTGGAGACCTCCGACGAGCTGCTCGACCGGCTGCACGCCAACACCGTCTGGTCGATGCGGGACAACTTCGTGGGCGTGCCCACCGACTGTCCCCAGCGGGACGAACGCCTCGGCTGGACCGGGGACATCAACGCCTTCGCCCCCACCGCCGCCTTCCTCTACGACGTGCGCGCGGTCCTGGGCTCGTGGCTGGAGGACCTGGCCGCCGAACAGCGTTCGAAGGGCTATGTCCCCTGGGTCGTGCCCGACGTGCTGTCCACCCCCTCCTCCCCCACCGCCCTCTGGAGCGACGTGGCGGTCAGCCTGCCGTGGACGCTCTACCAGGAGTACGGCGACGCCGGGATCCTGAGCCGCTGCTACGCCTCCATGGCCGCCTTCACCCGCGACGTGGCGAACCGGCTGGACGCCGACGGCCTGTGGAGCAGCGGCTTCCAGTTCGGCGACTGGCTCGACCCCGACGCGCCCGGGGACAACCCGGCCGGAGGCAAGACCGACCGGCACCTGGTCGCCGCCGCCTACCTCGCCAAGACCACCCGCGAGATGGCCGAGACCGCCCGCGTCCTGGGCACCGAGGACGCCGGATACTTCGGCGACCTGGCCGACCGGGTGCGCGAGGCGTTCCGCGCCGAATACGTCACGCGAAACGGCCGCGTCGCCGGGGAGACCGCCACCGCCTACGCCCTGGCCATCTGCTTCGGCCTGCTCGACCCCGAGCAGGAGGCGAAGGCCGGAAAACGGCTGGCCGAGCTGGTCGCCAAGGCCGGATTCAAGATCTCCACCGGGTTCGCCGGAACCCCGCTGATGCTGCCCGCCCTCAGCCGGACCGGCCACCTGGAGGAGGCCTACCTCATGCTGATGGAGACCGGCTGCCCCTCCTTCCTCTACCCGGTCACCATGGGAGCGACCACGATCTGGGAGCGCTGGGACGCCATCCTGCCCGACGGCACGCTCAACTCCACCGGCATGACCTCGCTCAACCACTACGCCCTCGGCGCGGTCTGCGACTGGCTGCACCGGACCGTGGGCGGCCTGTCGCCTGCCGAGCCCGGCTACCGGAAGATGCTGATCGCGCCCAAGCCCGGCGGCGGCCTCACCCATGCCGCGCTCACCCACTGGACCGTGCACGGCGAGGTCCGCGTGGCCTGGCGCATCGCCAGCACGCTCGTGACCGTGGACGTTTCCCTCCCCGGCGGCACCGAGGCGCTCGTCGAGCTGCCGTTCTCAGGAGAGACCGTCGAGATCTCCGGCGGCAGCCACACCTGGAGCTACGACCTGCCCGAGGGGTTCGGCACGCGGCAGCCGTACACGATGGACACCTCCCTGAAGACGCTCGCGGAGGACCCGAAGGTGTGGCGGGCGCTCACCGAGGTGTTCGCCAAGCACCTCCCCGGCATCCCCATCGACGGCAACGCCCCCGAGGCAGCCGCGTTCTCCCTCAACAGCATCCTCGAGTTCATCCCCGGCCCGTCCGACGAACTGGCCGACGATCTGAAGGAAGCCATCCTGTGAATCTCGAGCAGAAGACGTCCCTGCTGTCCGGCAAGGACATCATGAGCACCGAACCGGCTGGCGACACGCGGTCGATCGTGCTCAGCGACGGACCGCACGGCGTGCGGCGGCAGACCGGCGACGCCGACCACATGGGCATCCACGAGAGCCTCCCCGCCACCTGCTTCCCGCCCGCGGTCGCGGTCGGCTCCAGCTGGGACTCCACCGTCGCCGCCCGGCTGGCCGCCGCCGTCGCCCGGGAGGCCCGCGCGCTCGACGTGCAGGTGAGCCTGGGTCCGGCGGTGAACATCAAGCGCTCTCCCCTGTGCGGGCGCAACTTCGAGTACTACTCCGAAGACCCGCTGCTGACCGGCGTGCTCGCGACCGCCCATGTCAAGGCGCTGCAGGCCGAGGGGGTGGGCGCGTCGGTCAAGCATTTCGCCGCCAACAACCAGGAGACCGCCCGCATGCGGGTCAGCGCCGAGGTCGACGAACGCACGCTGCGCGAGATCTACCTGCCCGCCTTCGAACAGGTGGTCACCCAGGCCCGGCCCGCCACCGTGATGGCCGCCTACAACAAGGTCAACGGCGTCCACGCCGCCCAGCACCCCTGGCTGCTCACCCAGGTGCTGCGCGAGGAGTGGGGCTTCGACGGCGTCGTGGTCTCCGACTGGGGCGCGGTCAGCGACCGCGTGGCCGCCCTGAAGGCCGGGCTCGACCTGGAGATGCCCGGCAACCCCAGGAACGACGCCAAGATCGTACAGGCCGTGCTCTCCGGGCAGCTCGACGAGGCGGACGTGGACCGCAGCGTCTCGCGCGTGCGGGAGATGGCGGACCGGTGGCGGGCCGAACCGGCGACCTTCGACGCCGACGCGCACCACCTGCTCGCCCGCGAACTGGCCGCCGAATGCGCGGTCCTGCTGAAGAACGCCGAAGCCGTACTCCCGATCGGAGCCGACGTCCGGACCGTCGCCGTCGTCGGCCCCTTCGCCGCCGAACCGCGCTTCCAGGGCGGCGGCAGCTCCCACATCAACCCCACCCGCGTGGACAGCCCTCTCGACGAGATCAGGAAGCTGGCCGGAGACCGCACCGTCACCACCGACCCGGAGAGCGCCGACCTGGCGATCGTCTTCACCGGGCTGGCCGACGCGGACGAGTCGGAAGGGTATGACCGGACCACCATCGAGCTTCCCGACGAGCAGGTGAAGCTGATCCGCGCCACCGCCGCGGCGGCCCGCCGTACCGTCGTGGTGCTCTCCAACGGCGGCATCGTGTCACTCGAAGGCTGGCACGACGACGTCGACGCCATCCTGGAAGGGGGTCTGCTCGGCCAGGCCGGTGGAGGCGCCATCGCCGACCTGCTCCTCGGCGTCACCGCCCCCTCCGGGCGCCTCGCGGAGACCATCCCGCTGCGCCTTGAGGACACCCCCAGCTACCTCAACTTCCCCGGCGAGCAGGACCGCGTCCGCTACGGCGAGGGCGTCATGGTCGGCTACCGCTACCACGAGACCGTCTCGCAGCCGGTCCGCTACCCCTTCGGCCACGGGCTCACCTACACCACCTTCGCGGTCGGCGACCTGGCCGTGGAGATCACCGGGGCCGACAGCGCGCACGTCACCCTCACCGTCACCAACACCGGCGAACGGCACGGCAAGCACGTCGTCCAGCTGTACGTCGCCACGCAGGCCGGTCCCGTCCGCCGCCCGGCACGTGAGCTGCGGGCCTTCACCAAGGTCGCCCTCGACCCCGGCCGGTCCACAACCGTGAACTTCGACCTCGACGCCCGCGCCTTCGCCTACTGGGACATCCTCGAGAACCGCCGGCTGGTCGCGCCCGGCGACTACACCGTCCAGATCGGCGAGAACGCCTCGCTGATCGTGGCCGAGGAGACCATCAAGCTCGCCGGTGAGGTGGTCGCCAAGGAGCTGACCCTGGACTCCAGCGTCGGCGAGTGGTTCGGCCACCCGGTCGTCGGACCCGAGCTCATGGGACGGCTCGCCGCCGGCATGAGCGAGGAACAGCAGGCGCAAGCCGCCGAGAACGGCGACATGCTGCGCATGGTCGAGTCCCTCCCGATGCACCAGTTCATGGGATTCGTCCAGATTCCGGAGGAAGTCGTCGCAGAACTCATGGCGCTCAGCAAGCAGGACGGCTGACGTGGAGCACACTTACGACGTCGTGGTGGTCGGTTCGGGTGCGGCCGGACTGACAGCCGCCCTGACCGCGCGGCTACACGGCCTGACCGCGATCGTGATCGAGAAGACCGGCCGGTACGGCGGGTCTAGCGCGATCTCCGGCGGCGCGCTGTGGATCCCCGGCAACCACTACCTGGACCGTCGGGGCATCGGCGACTCGCGTGGCAAGGCCGAGCAGTACCTGGAGGCGACGGTCGGCGACCGGGTGCCTGCCATGCGCAGGTCCGCCTACCTGGACCGTGGCCCCGAGATGCTGCGCTTCCTGCACGATCGCACGCGTCACGTGCGCTTCGAGTATGTGCGGGGGTACGCGGACTACTACCCCGAGCGTCCCGGCGGCTTCGGTGTCGGCCGCGCGATCGAGCCGCCCCTCTTCGATCTGCGCAAGCTCGGCCCACTCCGCCGCGAGCTGCGCCGCGCCGAGTTGCCCACCTACGGGATGGTGGTCAAGGCGCAGGAGGCGGCCCGGGCCAGCATGGTGATGCGGACCTGGGGCGGCAAGCTGACCGCCGTCAAGCTGGGCTTGCGTGCCATCGGGTCACTCTTGACCGGCGCCAGGCCGGTGGCGCTCGGCGCCGCGCTGGTCGCCCGGCTGCGCGCGGCCCTGGGCGAGGCGGGCGGTGAAGTCTGGGTCTCGACTCCTTTCACCGGCCTGCTGGTCGAAGATGACCGGGTCGGGGGCGTCACGGCAATGCGAGCCGGACGGAAGATCACCATCCGGGCGAGCAGAGGCGTCGTGCTCGCCTCGGGCGGCTTCTCGCACAGTCAGGAGCTGCGCGAGCGTTACCTGCCCGCGCCGACCGACGCCGGGTGGAGCTCGGCCGCGGAAGGCCAGACGGGCGACGCGATCGGGGCGGCGCTGAAGTTGGGCGCGGCACTCGACCTGATGGACAAGGTCTGGGGGATGCCCGCCGCGGTGCCACCCGGAGAGAAGCCGGTCTTCCTGGTCACCGACCGGGCCGTGCCCGGCATGATCATCGTGAACGGGCAGGGCGAGCGCTACGTCAACGAGGCCCTGCCGTACGCGGAGTTCGTGGACCGCATGTACGCGGACGACGCCATCCCCTCATGGATGATCTTCGATGGTCGCACCAAGAATCGCTACCTCATGCTCAACCACTTCCCCGGCCAGCCGTTCAAGCGGAGATGGATCCGGAGCGGGTTCATCAAGGTCGCCCGGAACCTGCACGAACTCGCCGACCAGACGGGCCTGCCCGCCGATCGACTCATGGCGACCATGGAGCGATTCAACGCCATGGCCGCGCAAGGCAAGGATGAGGACTTCGGGCGAGGCGACAGTGCCTACGACAACTACTACGGCGACCCCACCCTGCCCAATCCCAACCTCGCACCGCTGGTCAAGCCGCCCTTCTACGCCGTGCGGCTGGTACCGGGCGACATCGGCACCAAGGGCGGTCTGGTCACAGACGAGCGCGCCCGCGTGCTGCGCGAGGACGACACGGTCATCGAGGGCCTGTATGCGGCGGGCAACGCCGCTGCATCGGTCATGGGCGAGACCTACCCAGGGCCGGGGGCGACCCTCGGCCCGGCCATGACCTTCGGTTACGTCGCCGCCGGCGACCTGGCCGTCACACCGTCCAGCCGCTGAAACGGCGGCGTACGCGCGGACGGTGTGGCCGAGACCGGCCCGACCCATCAGCGCCAAGCCCTCACACCTTCAGGAGTTGATCGCCAGGATACTGAGCGGCCGGATCATCCGCGACGCCAGACAGGGGCTGGGGAACAGGCCGTCCGGCGTCGGCCCGTGTCACAGACGCCCCAGCTCCGGACGGCGGTCCGTCGGTGGGCAGCAGTCGCACGCGGACCTGGAGCGTGACGATCTCAGGGACATCGAGGTGCCAAATCCTGGAAGTGGAGGTTCCAGTCCGGCTCTGGTCAGCGATCACCGTCCAGTCCGTGCGGTCGCGACTGGCCTCGACGACGAAGCCGTACCGGCCCGCCGTAGGAAATTCCAGCCGAACCTGTCGTACCTTCACCAGGCGCTCGAGATCGACGGCCACCCACGGCTCACTGTCCTCGGCCTGGGGTGCCCAATACATCGCCGGGGAGCCGTCGTTCACATACCGCGACGGCTGCGTCGCCCCGGCCGCACAGGACATCTGCCTCGCCACCACGTACCGCTGGACCTCGGACGGCGAGGCGCTGCGACTGGAGGTCGAGGTCGTCCCGGAGGGCGAATGGAACGTGTCGCTCCCCCGGCTCGGCGTGCTGCTCGGCCTCCCGGCGGGACTGCGGGGCGTGCGCTGGTACGAAGGCGGGCCCGGCGAGGCGTACCCGGACAGCCGCGAGTCCGCCCGCCTGGGCTTGTGGGCCGCTGGCCTGGACGAGCTGCAGACGGCGTACGTGTGTCCGCAGGAGAACGGGGCGCGGGCAGCCGTTCGCTGGGCCGAGCTCACCAATGGTGAAAGCGGACTGCGGATCGCCGGCGACCCGGAATTCTGGTTCAGCGCCCGCCCGTGGACCGACGCCGCGCTCGACGCGGCCACCCACCGCAGCGAGCTCACCAAGGACCCGGAGACGGTCTGGGTTCACCTGGACCACGGGCTGCACGGGCTCGGCTCCCAGTCCTGCGGGCCCGGTCCGCTGCCCCCGTACCAACTGCGTGCCGAGCGCGCGCGGTTCGCCTTCGCGTTCAGCACGGTGTAAAGAGACGCACGTCCACGGTAACGGCTCCGGCAGTGGCCGGGCGGCTCCTCAACCGCCCGGCCACCACGGCTGCAGTATCCCGCCGAGGACTGTGCTCAGCCGACGCGCGTCAGCCGCCACCGCTGTGGGATACCGCCGTTGTCACTCCACTGCACGACCGGACCGCCCTCGATGGCGACATTGCCGTTGTCCAGCGCGTTGCCGCTCATCACGTTGATGAGTTTGTACGCCCCACCGCCTTCGGGGCGGGCGAGTGCTGCGTAGCGGGTGGTGTAGGGTACGGCCAGGCTCCGCCGCCCGGCGTAGTGGTTGTAGATCAGCTCCCATACGGGGCGGACTGGCCCGCGACCGGCTGCCGCGCTCTCCGTCATGGTCACGTAGCCTTCCCAAACTCCGGGCGCGCCCTGGCGGACGGTGTAGGCGGTGAAGGGCACGTTCTCGCCGAGGTTGTACTTGGCGACGTACTCGCAGGCTTTCATGAAGCGGTTGCCGGCGTGGCCGTACAGGTCGATGCCCTGGTTCCAGGCCATTTCGCAGAATGTGCCCATCAGACCGATGCCGAGCATCGTGTGCCTTGGTCACGTCCGGACTCCTGCCACTGCGCGAGTCCTTGATCGTCGTAGACGTAGGGGGTGGCGTTGTTGATCGATCCCATCCCCGCGCCGTTCTTGAAGTAGTCCACGGCCCGGTTGATCATGGCCTGGTCATCGTGGAGGATGCCGATGGCCAGCACCGCACACATGCAGCACAGGTCCCAGCTCGCCCAGTAGTTGGTTATATAGGCTCCGTTGTGGTTGTTCAGGAAGTCGTTGGCCAGAGGGTAGAAGACGTTGGCCATCATTCGCTGGAAGGCCCCAAGGTCGAACCCCGAGTAGCCGCGCATCAGCTCGCCGGCGTTGGCGAACTTACCCGTAGATGCCCGCGGCAAGGAAGCGGTCGGCGCCACCGGTGATCGAGGTGAGCCTGGACGACCAGGCGTTGAGGATGTCACGGGCGCAGTCGCCGTGCGCGGTGTCGCCGGTGACGTGCCAGCGCAAGGCGTTCTGGTAGGCGGCGGCGATGTCGTTGTAGAGGATGCCGTAGTTCTCGCCGGTGCCGCCACCACGGGTGATCGTGGCCTGAGGGTTGGGGACCAGCTGCTCGAGGCGTGCGAGTTGGCCGTGAGCCGGTCCCAGCCGCTCTTCCAAGGCTGTCTTCCGGCCGACACCCGGGCGGCCATGCGGTCGAGGTCGGCTTGGGTGTGCAGCATCCCGGGGTGTGTGGCCGCCGCAGCCGGTGTCGAAGGCCACAGTAGGGCTGTCGCCGTACCGAACGCGGTAGCGGTTAACAGTTTCCGTCGGCTCATCTCCTGAGACGTGAGAGTCCCCTTCCAGGGGGGTCAGCCGTAACGCGAGAGGGAAAGAGCGGTGCTGATGGCGGTCAGAGCCGCCCTCGGGCCGGATGCTCCGCAAGCGGTCGGATTGGGCGCGCGCCCGTTCGAGCTCCAGGTCAGGCCGGGACCGGCAGCGGCCCGGGCGCCACGCGTTCGTGGTTGGCCGCACCAGGCACGAGCCGCACCGGGAATTCGTGGACGACGTTTCGCGTGCGACCTTGTCCCACACGGTGTGGCGGGCCTCGGATTCCGGCCGCATTCGCGAGCGCGGCAAAGTCATCGGATGTATCTGCCGCCTTCCGGCCCTCCCGCAGGGCCCTGCCTCGCGGGGACGAGCAGGGCCGCAGCGTGCGCGAGCGTGGCGCGTTCGCCGCATCTGGACGAGCCGAGCGGGATGACGAACTCGTCCGCGGTCACCGCGAACTCACGCCGTCGGCTGCGCGATGGCCCCCAAGCCTCTTCGCCAAGTCACGAGTCTCCAGAGTAGGCACGTCGACCCCACTTGGTAGAGACGGTTTTCTATAACTCCCATAAAGGTAAACGCATGAAACATGATCGACAAGAGCTGTAAGCGAACCAAGATCCATGTGTCAGCGCGACAGCTGCGCACCATTCGCCTCTAGTTAACGGTTTCTGATACACGTGCTGACAGGGTCTCGCCCGCTCCTCACACTCCGAGCTGGCCTCGGAGTTCCCCTCTGAGCCCTGAGCCCGGCGGATGGATGAATCAGCAATGCGGCGAGCCGGCGATGACCGCCATGCTGCCCGCCGTCGATCGCCTTCGACGGCTGGCGCCGTCCATGGCCAGCCGGCCGCACGAGCGGACGTCGCCGTCGCGACGGCGACGCGACGGCGACCCGGTCATCGGATGACACGCATCCGGAGGTTCGTGGTCTGCGGCGCGGGGCTCAGGCTGAGACGTTCTAGCTTGACGTGGGTCCCGCCCGGGTGGTCGAACAGCCGGACGCCATCGCCGAGCATGACGGGTGCGACGCACACGAAGACTTCGTCCAGCTCGCCGGCCTCCAGGCATTGCCGGGCGACGTCGGCACCGATGACGTTGACGTACTTGTCGCCTGCCGCCGCCTTGGCCGCGGCCAGGCCGCTGTCCAGGTCGCCCACGAAGGTGATGCCCTGCATCGAGGACTCCAGTGCCTGGCGGGTGAGCACGAACTGCGGCCCGGCCCACACACCGCCGAACGGCCTGCCCTCTCTGGACGTGCCGCGGTGCGGATCCTGGCCGCCGAAGGTGCGGTTGCCGATCAGGCGTGCGCCGATCTGACCGATGAGCTCCTCCATCGCCGGATTGGGGCCGAGGTACTCGATCAACCAGGACATGTCCCCGCCCGGGTGGGCGATGAAGCCGTCCAGCGACATCGTCGCCGTGTACAGCACCTTTGCCATGATGATCCTCCACAGAAGTTGATTTCGGGTGACCGCGCCCGCGTGGCAGCCGATGCGGAACGGGGCGACGGCTGAGCATCGTCAGGTGAGACGCGCTCTCAGCCTTGGTCGATGGCGTGTTTGAGGGCGTCACGAATGCGGGCCGGGTCCGGCAGGGGGCTCGGCCGGCCGTCCGCGCGGAAGTAGAGCCGGCAGGTGAGCCCCGGGGGCTCACTCGCCTGCGGTGGCACGATGTCCATACCGTTCACGCGGATCGTGGGTGAACCCGTGAAGTGTTCCCGAACCGCCTCCTCATGGGTGACGATCCGCATGCTCTCGATGCTCGCGGGGTCCAGGCCGACTTCCGTCATCGCCTCTTCGAGCATGGCCCTGGCCTTGCCGTGAGAAGGGCAGCCCGACCACCACAGCAGTTCGACACGGAACGGCGCTATCACGTCGTCCACTTGATCGAGCAGCCAACGGCCTGGGTGTAGGCCGGGTCCGGGGAGGTGCCGGCGAGGACGTGGTCGAGCGCACCGCGCACCCAGGCCGCGTTGAGCGATTCGTCGGCGACGTCCGCGTCAGGGGCGCCGTGATAGGCGACAATGCCGTGTTCATCGAGGACGAAGACATCCGGCGTGTGCCGGGCACCCCAGCGGCGCGCCACCGTCTGACTGCTGTCGACCAGGTACGGCCCAGCGAATTGTCCCTCGGCGACCCGCTTGCGGGAGTATTCAACGCCGTCTTTGGGATTGACGGCCGGATCGTTGGCGTTGACCTGTAGGCAGCGCACGCCGCGTGCGGCGTAGTCGCGGGCGACCTGCTGCAGTCTGTCATGCCAGCCCAGCGCCCACGGGCAGTGGTTGCAGGTGAACACCACGACTGTGGCCTTCGCTTCTTCCTGACACAGGGCGACCTCGACACCCTCGATGTCAGGCAGAACGAACTCAGGCGCGACATCTCCCGGTTGCAACGGCTGGGGCAGGTCATGTGGTCCGAGGTGGTGCGGTTGCGGAGCGATCCCGGCAATGAGCCCGTCGTCGTCCAGGGTGAACGCGAAGTCCATGGCATCCATCGGGCCACCGGGGCTGGGCAGCGGAGTCCCGCTGGGCCCGGTGCCACGAACCGTCACCCGTCCGTCTCCGCCGACGGGCAGCAGGCTCCATTCGACCTCGCCGAGCCAGCCGGGCGGCATCATAACGGTGACCTGGGCGACAACGGCATCGACACCACGGACCTGGTGTGCGCCGAAGTCGAACACCACATCAGGCGAGAGCACCCCGCGCAGTTCCTCGGCCGGCGCGGCGGACTTCTCCGTCGCGAACCAGCTCTGAACGCTTGGCGGCGCGTCGTCAAGGGATGCCATGCGGAAACCTCCCAAGGGGATCATCGCCCGGCCAGGAGCAAATGGCCGAGCCTCGACCGCGCTGGAAGCGCAGCAAGTGACACACTAATACAAAAGTAAAGATTTGTGTCACACGCTAGGCCCAGCGCCCGTGCCCGCCAGCGATTGGAAGAACGCGTGTGCGGCCGGCCGCCAAGCGCTTCGGCACCGAGCAACCAAGTTCCGTGCCCGTTCACGGGGCCAGTCCGGCCGCAGGACATCGCTCGGCAAGCCGGGCTCGGTCAGCACGCACTCGCGCCAGGCTTGTGTCAGTCCGGTCCAAGCCCTGAAGCACTCCTCGGGACCGTCGGCGATGCGGTCACCGAAATCAACCAGCAGTCGCTCGTACCGGTCGGCGACAGCATCCAGATCCCACGCCTGCTCGGCGACCGCGCGCACATCGGGATACTCGATCTGGGACGTCATCACGGTCATGATCACACCCGGCTCGTCCGACAGCGCGCGCATGATCACGTCCTTGAAGCGGCAGTCCGGGGAGATCCACACGCCGTTGCCCAGATATCCCAGGCCGTTGAGCAGCATCAAAGTACGGAACCGGTAGCGGTCGCGCTGGTCCTTCCCGCGCGACCGGACGATGAACACGTCCCATGTGCCATCCCACTCGCCGGAGGGCGCCTCCTCGGCCGCGAAATGCCGGGTGCCCAGCGACAGGGTCTCGCGCATATCCTGCGTGAGTTCCACGTAGGCCCGGTTGCCGTGCCGCGTGGTAGTGAGAGCGCCCTCGCGCGCGGACCGTGAAACGGCCTGGCGCACCGCCGCCGGCGAGTGCCCGAGGACGCCCAATGCCAGGACCAGCGTCTCGTGCCACACGCCTGCTGATCGAGGGGCAACATACTCGCTGAGGACATCAATCAGGCTCTTCGCCGCAGATCCGGACCGACCGCCACGCCCCTCGGCAGCCGGGCTCAAGCCATCGGTCTGCGCTCCGGAGGGCCGCGAGGCCGCCTCACCAGGGCCGAGAGTGGTACGGCGCGGCATGACTACTCCTCACCAGCGGCCTTCGGTGCCGCCTGACTCGTGACTCGGTCCCCACCACCTTCTCAGCAGTTGCCTGGCACTTCCTCCGCCAAGGCGTGGAACCAGCAAACTACGGCCCAGGGCCGCATCTGCTACTCGCCCAGGCGAGGTCAGGCCGCAGGTGGGGGCCAATAGTCCTCGGCCAGGCGCTCGGGCATGACCTGCCGGCCCTGCCCCTGCTGGATGCCGCCGCGACTCACCTCCACCGCCAGCCGTAGCGGCCTATTCGCCGCCATGGCCGATGACACCTGCGCTTCGAGTTCATTGCCACTTACGCACATGTGTGGCCCGGCCCGCCCTTTCCGCCCGGCCGTCGATGCGCGTTGATCAGCGCAGCCGGCGACTGCGCATCATCCACAGGGGTTCTGAGCTCATCCCCGCCGCTTGACACCTGCAGCATGAGAGAGCGCACAAAGCGGTGGCCGCCTACCGAACCGCGCCGGCGCATCTCCAGTTCCACCCGACCGCCGGACCACCGTCGTGTCATTTTCCGGCTGGGTCGGTGCCATGGCTGCGCCAGAAGGCCACCGCCTTGTCGAACCAGCCTTCGGCGGCCGTCCCCATGCCCAGACCATAGCCGTGCCCGCCGGACTTCACCTTCTCGTACTGAACCTGTACGCCGAGGGACCGAAGCTCCCCGACGACGGCATCGAGCTGGGAAACCGAAATGACATTGTCGTCCTGCGCGACGGTGACGAAGTAGGGAGGGAACGAAGCCGAGTATTCCAAGGAAGTCGTGATGCCGGCATATGCGGCCACAATGGCGGCGGGTTTGTCAAAGCCGTGTGCCTTGGCGCCGAGATCCGAGTCCGAGCCCCACAATGTGGCGAGCCTGCCGCCGGCAGAGCTGCCCCACACCGAGTAGCCGTCCATGCTCACGTGCCATTCATCGGCGTGACGCTCGATGTACGACATGGCCCGAGCCATGTCGCCGTTGGCCCGTCGAATCCGGTCGAGCTTGTCAGGGGCCGCGTCCCCCTCCTGGGCACCTACCCGGTACTTGAGTACGAAGACGTTGTAGCCCAACGCGTGCAGGGCTTTCGCGTGCGGAAACGCCTCCTGGATGGACGCGACCGAGTCGAAACCGCCACCAGCCGTGACGAAAGCCACGGGCGCGCCGGCGTCGCCGGGGATGAAGAACAAGCCGGCGGCCTCCCTGCTCGGATCGGCCGCGATCTCGCTTTCGTCATAAAGCTTGTAGTAGAGCTTCCGTCCTGCATTGATCTCATCGATGAGGAAATTGACGCCGTCCACCATGGTCTGGGGATCCCACGCGCCCAGGTATGGCGCAAGCTTCTTCACCGCAAGCGGTCTGGTCAGCGTCGCGGTGAACCCCGCTTCCCACGGCACCACATAGTCGCCGAACCCTTTGAACGCGGGATGATCGGCGATATGAGCGAAGGACGAGTCAACGGAGACGTGCGTGAACTTGCCGTCGGCATCGACGTATGATCCGCCGCCTCCGAACTGCGACAGGTAGCCGACGCCGCCCGCGACCAGGGGCAGGGCAAGAAGCCCTCCGACCACCCAAGGCCATCGTCGCCGACGCCGTGAAAGGGAGGACGGCATCGACTGCGTCTCAGCGCCTCGCATGAGCTCTCCAGGGTTCATGTCTGTATCCGAGAGGACCCTAAAGGAGAAATACTTACACGTGCAAGTAATGTGCAGAGAGGAGGCGCTCAGCGCCTGACGACACGAAGCTGTGTTCGCCAGAAATACGTCTCCTGGGCCGGCCGCACGTCACCTGGATCCCTGAGCCCGCCAACCAGGCGCGCAACTGACCAGAGGGCGGACTCGCCAATCGGCGGCGAGCCTGCCCCGTGGCCACAACCCCGGACATACAACGGGGTCGGCGGCGTCACCAGGCCTCTGGCTCGGGAGCCGAAGCCGCGTTCCTACGACGGTGCGCTACGAGGATCTCGAGGTCAGGGCCGCCGCGTTGCCAGGGTCGAAGTGAGTCCGGGCCCGACTCGTTACGATGGAGAGAAGACTTGGACCTCGGCAAGCGAGAGAGCGTTGTTCCCAGCGAGCTGCACGCGCACGTACCGCCCGGTGCGGCCCACGTCGACGGGTGACGGCGTGCCGCCCTGCCCGGCATGGTGATAGGGCCAGACCGTTTCATCGGCCAGTGTCTCGGTCAGCGAGGTTGACGCGAACGGCTTGTCGGAGACAAGGACGTAGAAGTCGGTCAGCCGGTCGGCGCAGCAGTCGGTGCGGTTCCAGATCGCGATCTTGTCGATGTTCTCGACCGCGCCCAGATCAACCTCCCACCATGACCCGGACTGGAAATCCGTGTGGGTGACCGACCCTGCCCCGTAGGTGCCGTTGGTGTTGCCGTCGACCGCTCTGGCAGGTACCCCGCCGTGCGCCGTCGACGACTGGGTGACAGGCTTTCCACGGGCAAGGTTGCGCCGTTCCACCGTGATGGTGCGTTTGACCTCCACCGACCATTCATCGGGCGCGGCGACCACGATGAGGTCGTAGGCGCCGTCCGCGGTGCCGTCCGGCACCCGCACCATCAGGCCGGCGGTCCGGGATCCGCCGCGCTTGACCGACGGCAACCGCACGATGGCGGGCTCCACCGCCCACCCCTCAGGGACCCGCACCGAGACATGCGAGGCCCCGAGCGTCCGCCCGGCCGCGACCAGCGTGGCGGACACCGGCACCGTGCCTCCAGGACGCTGAACGTCGGCGGGTGCCGTCACCCTCAACTGGGCCGACGGCACTATGCGGTAGGTCTCCCCGGCCCGAGCCCGGATCGTGACGACGTTGCCGGTTTTGCTGAAGTTCGCCGGCCTGCCGTTCGCACGCTGCACCACGTCGAGATGGAGACCTACACCTGGAACGTGCTCCCCAGCCCGCCCTCGGACCTCGCCGAAGGCGTTGCCGCCGAGCTCGACTGGACCCGGCGGCAGCTGGCCGCGCTCGGCTGAAGGAGCTGTGATGACACCGCTGGTCGTGATCAATGTCGTCGGGCTCACCCCACGCCTGCTCGCGCACATGCCCAACGTGGCGAAGGTGGGCGCGGCCGCCACGCTCCGCCCGGTGCTGCCGGCCGTCCCCTGTTCGATGCAGGCCACCCTGCTGACCGGCGCACCGCCCCGCGAGCACGGCATCGTCGGCAACGGGTGGTACTTCCGCGACCTCGGCGAGGTGCTGCTGTGGCGCCAGCACAACGCGCTCATCCAGGGCGAGCAGCTCTGGACCGCCGCGCCCGGGCTGCGCACCGCCAACGTCTGCTGGTGGTACGCCATGGGCGCGCCGGCCGACCTGCTGGTCACCCCGCGCCCTCTCTACCACGCCGACGGCCGCAAGTCCCCCGACTGCTACACCCGCCCGCCCTCGCTCCACGACGACCTCGAGGCCGCGCTCGGACCGTTCCCCCTGTTCACCTATTGGGGTCCCAACGCGGGGATCGCCTCCTCCGAATGGATCATCGCCGCGGCCCGCCGCATCCTGACCCGCAGGCCGGGATGGAATATCTCGGCCCGTGGACGTCCCGGGCCTTCGCCGTCGCCGACCACCAGGTGGCCCACGTCTACGTGCGCGACCCCGCCGACCTTGACCGCACCCGCGCCGTCATCACCGAGCCGACCGGCGTGGACGAGGTACTCGACCACGCGGGCAAGGCCAAGTACGGGCTCGACCACGAACGCGCCGGCGAACTCGTCGCCGTGGCCGAGCCCGATGCCTGGTTCACCTACTACTACTGGTTCTCCGACGACCGGCCCCGGATTTTGCCCGGCTGGTTGACATCCACCGCAAGCCTGGCTACGATCCCGCCGAGCTGTTCATGAACCCCCAGGATCCGTTCGTCAAGCTCCGTGCCGCGGCGGCGCTGGCCAGAAAGAAACTGGGATTCCGGTACACGATGTCCGTCGTGCCTCTCGATCCGGCGCCGGTCCGCGGCAGCCATGGCCGGCTGCCGGACGACCCCGCCGACGGACCAGTGATCCTCGGTCCCTTCGACCACGACTCCTACGACGCGACCGAGGTCAAGGCGCGACTGACAGAGCTTATGCGAGGACCACGCCGTTAGCCTGGAGACGAGTAGGTCGCTTCTACCCAAGGCCGCCAGCGGAAGGCGGCTCCGGCAGCCGGCCGGGTGCGGTCCACGCCAGCCGATGGTAGAAATCACCAAAGTGGCGGGCGACGGCTACGGCACCCGCCGCAGGTCGATCGGCGTCATGACAGCGGAGCGCTTCTGCAGAGCTTTGGATCATCTAGTTTCGGGCGGCTTGCCGCCTTAATCTCCAGCAGGGGCGCCGGTGGAGGAACTGGCGTCTTTCAGCGGATGCATGGCCCGGTGGAGTTGGTCGGTGGTCAGGGGTGGCTCGGGCAGCGGGTGGGCGCGGTCCGCCCGGAAGGCGTCAAGCATCAGGTGCAGGTGGCGGCGCCAGACGCGCGGGGCGATGCCGTGGGTGGCGCGGGTGATCTCACTGTGGGACCAGACGACAAAGGCGAGGTCCTCGACAGTGATATCGGCGCGTACGGCACCCTGTCGTTGAGCGCGTTCTATGAGGCGGGCGGAGAGCCGCCCGATGCGGCGGTGCGCCTCCTCGAAGTCCGCGGAGGCGGGCAGGCGTCCCACCGCCACGTCGTTGAAGCCACGGTCGTCGGCCTGCAGTTCACACATCGTCTCCAGATAGAGACAAAGGCCCTCCCACGCGTCGCCCATCGCCGCCGCGCGTTCGCCCACCTTCTCCCAGGCCCGCACCTTCTCCATCAAGACCGACTGGACAAGATCGATACGCGTCGGGAAGTGGCGGTAAAGGGTGCCGATGGCCACCCCGGCGCGGCGCGCCACCTGCTCCAACGACGCGTCGAGGCCGTGCTCGGCGAACGCTTCCTGGGCTGCGGTCAACAGCGCATCGCGGTTGCGCTGGGCGTCACGCCGCAGCGGCCGGCCCGTACCGGGGGCACTCGCCGCGTCGATGGACATGACCACAGCCTACCAAGCGGAGGCCTCCCTCATGTTCTGTGCTACAGTTCGAGCCAACATGAGGCAACCCTCGACTTTGGCGTGGTGCCGAACCTAGAGCGGACGTGTCGGTATCCAGTTCGGGGATGCTCACAAGCGCTGGAGCAACGTTGCGGCTCGGCCAGTCGTCGGTTGCCGCGCGACAATTCCCGGGAGGTTCCCGCGTGACGTCTTTGGACAAGGCGCCCGCCAGCGTTCAGGGCTGGTTCGCGGCGGAGAAGTCCGCCGACCAGGCACAAGGACTGCGGGCTGTGCTCTCGCCCGATGTGGTGATGGACTTCGGCGGACGCAAGATCCACGGCATCGACGCCGTCGTCGCCACAGTCACCTTCGCGATGCCCGCCGGTTGGCTCGGCGAGATCGACTTGAGCGTGCTGCCCGGAGGCGCGGATGGGCGGGTGACAGTTCGTGCCACCGGCCCCGGTGGAGCGCAGATGCGGGTGTTCGTCCCAGGCGCTCCGTCGCAGACGATGGATGCCATGGACTTCACGTTCACTTTGGACGACGGGCTGATCGTCGGTGTCGCCGGGCAAGCGCACCAGCCCGAACCCCCCGGCCTGCCCCAGCCACTACGGCCGGGCGACACCGCACCCGATTTCATTCTACCGGACGTGGAGGGCGTCGAAGTCCCGCTGCGTCAGGAGGGAGCGAAGGCCACGGTCGTGGTCTTCATCAGCAACCACTGCCCGTTCTCCCGGGCCTGGCACGACCGAGTGCAGCAGGCCGGGCGGGACTACGCGCCACGCGGCATACGCTTCCTGCACATCAACTCCAACGATCCCTCCCAAGGCCCCGATGACGGCGTCGAGCACTCCCGCAAGCGGGTCGCGGAGGGCCAGTTCGCCGGGCCGTACCTGGTCGATGAAGGCCAAACGGTGGCACGTCGCTGGGGTGCCCGGCGCACGCCAGAGGTGTTCGTCCTCGACGAATCCGGCATCGTCGCCTACCATGGCGCGCCTGACGCGGATGCGACCGACGAGTCGCTGAACGCCGCCTGGCTGCGCGGCGCTCTCGACCACGTCCTCACCGGTATCTCCCCCGACCTCGCCGATACACAGCCCGTCGGCTGCTCGATCAAGTGGACGCTGTGATGATGACCGCGCACGCAGTCGCGATCAGCGGTGCCATGATCCAGCTCGCCATGGTCGACCTCATGATCCCAAGACGCACGGACGAACCCTGATCCCTGCAGGCAATCAACCTCTGGAGAAGAAATGAGCAACGCCGACACGGTCATCGCAGCACTACGTACCGGACACGACACCCTCGCCGGACTGGTGTCCGAGCTCAGCGACGGCGACCTGGCCCGATCGTCGGGCGCGGCCGACTGGGACATCTCACAGGTGCTCAGCCACCTTGGCAGCGGCGCCGAAATCCACCGAGCCGTCCTCCAGGCTGCCCTCGACGACCGGCCCAACCCCGACCATGACTTCAACCAGGCCGTCTGGGACAGGTGGAACGCCATGACCCGGCGGGAGCGTGCCGACGCCTTTCTCCAGACAAACCAAACCCTGACCGGCTTCTACGAGTCGCTGGATGCCGACACCCGCGAGAAACTCCGCATCGAATTGGGTTTCCTGCCCGCACCGGTCGACGTGGCAACCGCGGCACGAATGCGCCTCAGTGAGTTCGCCCTGCACTCGTGGGACGTCCGCGTCAGCTTCGACGAGCACGCCACGCTGGCCCCGGACGCCAGCGCGGCCCTCCTGCACGGGGAGCCTGACCTGCTCGCCTGGATCGGCAAAGCAGACAAGCTGGACGGCCGAAGTGCAGTCCTCCAGGTCACGACGGCTGAGCCCGCCTCCGTCTTCGCACTGCGCCTGCAGGCGCCGATCAGCGTGGACTTCGACGTGCCTGAGCAGCCCGACGGCACGATCACCCTACCCGCCGAGGCCTGGCTTCGGCTCGTCGCAGGCCGCCTCGCCCCCAAGCGCACCCCCAGCAAAGTGACCACGACCGGCGCCGCCGACCTCGACCTGCTCCGCAGCGTCTTCCCAGGCTACTGATGCTCCTGGACGGTGCTCCGCCGGGACGCGTCCCTGGCGATCCGCCGCGCTGCTGAAGAACGTCGGACGCGCCAGCTCGCTGCCCACCCGTCAGGTAACTGCCCCGTCCGGGACCGCCCGCTCCTGTTGACCGGCGGCCCCGCGGGTGTAATGGCCCGGCCGAGGGCTGGAACCATCGCCGGCCTCAACCGCGGTCCGAGCCGCGGCTGGTGGATCAACGGAAACGGCGGAGAGCCGCCCCGTGGAACAGTGACGGCTCGCCGGAATCTATGCCCAGAGCTGGTCGACGACCCAGCTCACGTCGTCGGCCCAAGGGGTGGAGCCGTCGAAGTTGTGGGAGCCGCCGTTACTGGCGATGGAGACAGCGTTGTTGTAGCGGCGGATGAACCGGCCCGGGAAGTTATAGGAGGCCAACGAGGTGCCCTGACCGCTCTTGCCGGCCTGCGGGCAGAAGGTGACGTCCGCGGCGAACAGCGTGCTGCCGTCATTGTGCTGCGTGTGCAACTGGTAGTTCTGGTGCCGCAGGTAGTCGCCAGGGTAGTTCTTCGACTCCAACGACACGCACGAGCTGTTGGCCAGGCCGCTGCGCACGATCCACGAGGCGTCGCTCTTGTCGGCGGACGAGCTGGACGAGGTGATCATCGACGTGATGACTTGGTCGTTCTGGTGGCGGACGTAGCGGTTGGTGCAGCAGGCCGTCGTCGCGCGCAACGAGATCGACGAGCCGGGGGTGAGCGTTCCACCGGGGCCGCCTGATGACGTCGTGTAGCCGGGCGACGATGTTGGCCTGGACCGCGTTCTCGGTGGCGTCAGACGGATAGCCGGAGGTCATTACGCCTTCGTAGAAGGTGCCGGCGGCCGCCATCAAGTAGGCTCTGAATCATGGGCGTTACCGGTCACATGCCAGCGGATGATCCTCCTCGTGGGCGATCCGTGAGCATCTGGGACATAGCGCGGGTGGCCGGCGTCTCTCAACAGACCGTCTCCCGTGTCATCAACGGCAAGGCCCGGGTCAGCGAGCCGACCCGGGCCAAGGTCCTGAAAGTCATCGACGATCTCGGCTATCGCCCCAACCGGCTCGCTCAGACGTTGGCCGGCGGCCCAGCACGCGCGGTGACCGTGCTGACCTCCGACACCGCCCTGTACGGCGCGGCCGCCACCTTGCGCGGCATGGAGGAGGCGGCCAGGGCGGCCGGTTTCTCGGTGGGAATCAGCGTGCTCGACGCGGCCTCCCAGCAGACGGACATCGCCCTGAGGCTCAATCGGCCAGGGGAGCCGGTCATGGTGATCGCCTTCGATGAGGTGGGAGTGAGCGCGCTCCGCGCGCTGCCGCCGGACGTCCCGGTGGCAGCCGCCGTCGAATATCGCTCCGACGACGACCCGGACGCCGACCCATGGCAGGTCTGGCTGGACGATCGGGCCGCCGCCGCGCACGCGACCCGCTACCTGCTGAGCCTGGGGCACCGAACCGTCCACTACCTGGCCATGCCCTCCTCCACCGGTCCGCCTGCCCAACGGACCAGAGGATGGCAGGATGCGCTGCGTGCTGCCGGACTCCCCGTTCCCGAGCCGCTGCAGGGCGGCTGGACCCCCCGCTCCGGCTATCTCTCAGTACGCTCTTTAGTGGCCGACCGCTCGGTGACCGCCGTCCTGTGCGGCAACGACGATCTCGCGCTGGGCGTCATGCGAGCAGCGCGCGAAGCCGGGCGAAATATCCCCGGCGACCTGAGTGTGGTCGGCTTCGACGACTCCCCACCCGCGGCCTACCTCAACCCCTCACTCACCACCGTCCGGCTCGACTTCGAAGGACTCGGCCGGGCCTGCTTCGGTCTGCTGTATCGCAGGCTGGCGCCGGAGGCCGCGTCGGCCGTCCCCGAGTGGAGCGAGCCGGAACTCATCGTGCGGGAGAGCAGCGGCCCAGCACGGGCCTAATCTGCCCGATCTCCGTATCTCTCCCCCATCTGGCACTGGCAGAGGAGTCAGGCATGCACACACGTTCGCCTTTCACCCACGCCGAACGCCTGTGCGTCCCGCATTGGTGACCCGGCTGACCTCTGAGCAGGCGGCATCCCGCTGCCCGCCCTCGACCTGTACGCACGCTGTCGCGATCAGACCACCGGCCAGATCCACCACGGCGCGGCCTGGCTCGGCCACGGCCTGTTCTCGGAGCCGAAACCATACCGGTGCCCTGGTCCGACCTGGAGCGGGAGAAGTGCCGACGGCATCCGAGGGGCGCCGGCGGCCCTCCCGATATCGGCTCATCCCGGTGTCAGGACCAGGCGGTAGGCGCCGTCGGCGTTCTGGCTCGCGATCGGGACGGTGACGCTCCCGTTGGTCACGGTGTACACGTTCGACCACACCCGGGTCGCTCCGGACGCATTCGTCGTGCGTCCCGACCCGGGCACCGACTCGAGGGGCGCGGTGACCGACGAGCCCAGGCCGCCGATGCCGTCCTCTCGGATCGAGTTGTTCCCGGTCTGACCGCCGAAGACCACGCTGAAAGTCCTGCCGCCCGCGTCGTACGCGGCGACGCCGTCGTTGTACGCGGTGGGGGTGACCTTGACGATGTTGCCGGTCTGATCCCCGTACCACTTGTACATCCAGTACGACGCGGTGGGCTGCCCGTTGTGCAGCAGCCCGTTGAGGGTGCCCCACTCGTACCAGAAGGCCCGCTCCGCGTCGCGCTCGAACTGCGCCACGTAGTGGTTCACGCTGCTGGGCACGTCGACCTCGGCGGGCTGCGCGTACTCATTGATCGAAATAGCGCGGCCACCAGGGTGACGAGCACCGTCACCACGCTAGCGGCGAGAACTCCAGGCGAGCCCGGGCTGATCCGCGTGCGGCCGGATAAGCAGGCAGGGGAATCGTGCATGTTGTTCTCCCTCGGAGAGTGAGAAGTAGGTGGTACGACCGTGCTCCACGCAGCCGCGAGGCCCCGGCAGAACGGGCAAGAGCCGGTCCCACGGCCGGGGAGCCATACCGCCGCGCGGTCGCGGCACTGCGGGAGCACACCGCCCCGTAGAGATGTCCGGTTGCGCGTTATCGATAACCTCACCGTTTGGATGCTCCATCACACCCTGTCAAGCCCAGCTGTCCGAGCCTGCACGGCGATACACCCGTGTAGATGCTCATCTTGGGACAGGGGCGAAATCCCGCCCCGGTCGTCGGGGCCGCCCCAGCAGGGCGATGTGAGCGGTAACGCACGCCCGCTGGATGAAAGATTCACGACCGGGCCGTTCGGCCAAGTGCTCCCGGACCCTCTTCCGGACATGCTCTTTCCGCCTCTACTACCTGGCCGATGTGGCGACTTCGCGTGGCCGGCCTACCTCCCCCTCAAGATGGCATGCCCCTTCAACTGGGATTTCCTCTTCTGCGCTGCCCATTTGGCCGCTGCCGCACCGGGCCTTTCGGCAAGCTCGGCACGAAGGGCGGCCCAGACCACCGGGACTGGCGCCATCATTCAAGATCTCAGTCGCCTGTCAGCGGAGGATCCCAAGCTTGCAGGAGAGCCGACGTGAATTTATGTTATCGCTAACACCCACTGAGGCTCACGCCTCACCCATCTACGTCGCTCTATGGATTTTCACAACCTCTTCAACCCTGACAGGGGCTTCCCCCTCCTGAGAGGTTCCGCCCATGGCATTGTCATCATTCCCGTTCAGTCGCCGCAGGCTGCTCACCACTGCCGGAATCGCCACGGCCGGCGGCCTGCTGGGCGTCGGCACCGCGCGAGCCATCAGTGCTCCGAGCAGCTACACCCCGAGCTGGTCGTCGGTCGATCAGCACCCGCCGGCTCCGGAGTGGTTCCAGGACGCCAAGTTCGGCATCTACTACCACTGGGGCGTGTTCAGCGTTCCCGCCTTCGCCAACGAGTGGTACCCGCGCAACATGTACAACAACGGCTCAAACGAGAACAATCATCACAAGAGCGTCTACGGTGATCCCTCGGCCTGGCCGTACCACAACTTCATCAACGGCGCCCGGGACAGGGCAGGCAACTGGGTGCAGTTCGCGCCGAAGCTGAAGTCCGCCGGCGGCAACTTCGACCCCAACGAGTGGGCCCAGCTGTTCGCCGACGCCGGCGCCAAATTCGCGGGACCGGTGGCCGAGCACCACGACGGCTATTCGATGTGGAACAGCAGGGTGAACGAGTGGAACTCGGTGGCCACCGGGCCCAGGCTCGACCTGCTGCGGTTACACGCCGACGCCGTCCGGGCCAAGGGCCTGAAGTTGCTGGTGTCCCTGCATCACGCGTTCAACTTCACCGGCTTCTACCAGTGGGCGCCGTCGCAGTCCACCACCACCCTCAGGAAGCTGTACGGCCAGCTCGACAGGGCCACGGAGAACCAGCTCTGGTACGACAAGCTCAAGGAGGTCATCGACGGCTACCAGCCCGACATCATCTGGCAGGACTTCAACCTGAGCCAGATCCCCGAGTCCCAGCGCCTGAACTTCCTCGCCTCCTACTACAACCAGGCCATCGCCTGGAACAAGGACGTGGTCGCCACCTACAAGGACGGGTTCAACACCAGGGGCGAGGTCTTCGACTACGAGCGCGGAGGGCCGGCGGACATCCAGAATCCCTACTGGCTGACCGACGACAGCATCTCCAGCTCCAGCTGGTGCTACACGGTGGGCATCGGCTACTACTCGCTCAACGCCATGCTGCACGCGCTGATCGACCGGGTCAGCAAGAACGGCAACATGCTGCTGAACATCGCCCCCATGGCCGACGGCACCATCCCGTCCGGGCAGCGGTCGATCCTGCTGGGCATCGGGGACTACCTGCGGCGTTTCGGCGAATCCGTCTACGCCACCCGGGCCTGGGCGAGCTACGGCGAGGGCCCGACCAAGATGGGCGGCGGTTCCTTCGTCGAGCCACGCCCCGGAACCAACAAGGACATCCGCTTCACCCGCAGCAACGACGGCACCGTGCTGTACGCCACCGTGCTGGGCTGGCCCGGCGGCACCCTGGACATCACGACGCTGAACTCGAACCGCATCAACCTCGGCAACCTGGCCTCGGCGCAACTCCTGGGCTCCACGGCCGGCTCGTACCTCAACCTGCCCAACCGCACCCAGGACGGTTCCGCCCTGCACATCTCCATGCCCTCGTCCACGGCGCCGTTCAGCGCCCCGGCGTATGTGGTCAAGCTGTCCTTCAACGGCCAGATTCCCGCCCTGGGCTCGGGCCCTCTCCCGACCACCTGGGTGCGGATCGCCAACGTCACCACCAACCTCGTCCTCGACAGCGGCGGCAACGTCGCCTCCGGCTCGGCGCTCAAGCAGTGGACCTACGACGGCAGCGCCAACCTGCAGTGGCAGCTGGCCGACCTGGGCAACGGGTACCACCGGCTCGTCAACCGCACCAACGGCATGGTCGCCGACAGCGGGGGCAACGCCACCAACGGCGCCTCCTGCGTGCAAGCCGCCTGGAACGGCGGCAACAACCAGCAATGGAGACTCAACAACCTCGGCAACGGCCGCTACCAGATCATCAACCGCGGTACCAGCACCGCGCTGGACAGTGGCGGCAACACCACCGTCGGCTCCAATGTGAAGCTGTGGAGTCCCGACTCCAGCACCAACCTCCAATGGACCATCACCGCCGTCTGATCGGCCCATCGCACTTCGACCTGCTCGGGGCCGGCGCCAGCGGTGCGGTCAGGCAAGCGCGTTCAGCCGTGCCACCTCGTCGTCCGGCAAGGCGAGCTTGGCCGCCCGCAGTTCTCGGCGAGGTGTTCCAGAGACGTGGCGCCGGGAATCGGCAGCACGACCGGGGAGATGTGCAGCAGCCAGGCCAGGGCGACCTGAGCCGGCGTCGCGCCGACCTCAACCGCGATCTCTGCGACCGGGCTACCTGGCTGGGCGAGGCCGCCCGGTGGCGATCGGGGGCCAGGGAATGAAGGCGAAGCCCTCGGCGGTCGCGTAGTCCAAGACGGCCTGCGACTGGCGGTTGACGAGGTTGTAAAGGTTCTGGACGCTGGCGATCTCGGTGATCCACCGCGCCTCTTTCAACTGCTCCACCGATACCTCGGACAGGATGATGCAGCGCACCTTGCCCTGCTGCTTGAGGTAGGCGGGGCGGCCGACCGGCACGAAGAGGCCTGGGCCGGTATGGGCTGTTCCCGCCTTGGGCGCGACGACTACGCCCGGCGGGTTCGGCTCCGTCGGGTCACCCAGGAGGTCCTGCCCCACCTGCGCGCAAGGCTTCGGGCACATCGTCCAGATCTCCACGATCAGCGACATCGGCGCCTTCCCACCCTCTGCTCTTCGGCGAGCAGCCCACCCAGTTGATGAAGACCCTGTACGACCAGCGCCTGCGGACCTGAGCCGACTGAGACCACGTGTCCCCCGCCGCGCAAGGCTGACCACTGTCCGCACAGCCGTGGCGAGGGCACGGCGCCTGCCACCCAGGACAGACATTGAGCAACCCGCTACTGGCAGGAACACGGTCTTTGGACAGGACTCAAGGTCCAGGACCCCAGAGTGCTCACCCGCCAGCGGCTACCAACCCGAAGCCTGCCCGATCACCCACGAGCAACTCCGTTATCTCTCATTAGGATCTCGACGGCCTTGCCACTGTTGCGGTTGACCAGCGCGTACCAGGCGTTGGTGTCCACGACGCCGGCTGAGGCAGCCGTGTCGAGGCTGACCGTCATGCTGCCCAGGAGGGCCGTCACCCCGGGTGACGATCATCACGGCCCAGCGGCGGCAGCGCCTTGCTCCAACATGGGTGCTCCTTCGTCCGGGAATGACGGGCCTCAGCCGGTCCGGTGAGGCCCGCCATCAGCGCGTACATGCCCAGTGGGCGCCCAGCCTCGGCAAGTTCGACGACGGGCCCGCCGGGACGGGCTGATCCAGCGCCCCGAGACCCGCGCCCGGCCCGGTAGCGGACGCTGCCTATCAGGCGGCGGTGCAGGTCGCGCCGTTGAGGGTGAATGAGGTTGGCTTGGCAGGGTTTCCGGTGTGGGTGGCCTGGAAGCCGATGCTGATCGATGCGCCTGGAGCGATGTTGGCGTTGTGCGAGACGTTCCTGGCCGTCACCTGACCGGAGGCGGGCGAGTACGTGGCGTTCCAGCCGGAGGTGATGGCCTGCCCGCCGGGCAGTGTGAAGGCCAGGGACCAGCCGTTGATCGCGGCGGTGCCGGTATTGGTGACGGTCATGTCCGCGGTCAGGCCGCTGTTCCAGGAGTTGACGGTGGTGGCGACCCGGCAGGCTCCGGTCCCCGGGTCCGGATCAGGGTCCTGGCCGCTCTGGAACTGAGTGAAGAACTTCCACACCTCGCCCGGGACCCAGGTCCTGGAGCCGCTGTCGCCGCCGGCCCCGTCCTGCGGCGCGGCGATGTGACCTTCGTCGAACGCCGCCCACACGACCGGATGCCCGGCCGAGCACCCCGAGTAGGTGGTGACCCTGTGCGTCAGGCTGCCCTGCGCCGGCTCGGGCGGGCTCTGGGCGGTGCAGCCGTTGTTCCTGACGAACCGGTCACGCAACGATCTTCCAGCGGAGATGTTGTCCCTGATGCCATGTACCCCGAGGTATGCGACGGGCTGGGTGCCACCGCTGCACCCGCTGATCTGCCCTGGGGCGGATTGGGCCGCGACCGCGCGGAAGACGTTCGGCCGGGCACATGCCAGCGCGAAACTCATGGCTCCGCCGTAACTGAAACCCACGGCGAAGCGCTGCGTCGTGTCAACGCAGAGATCCGCCTCGATCTGCCTGATCATGTCGTCGACGAAGGCCACGTCCTCGCCCCCGGCATTGGCCCAGCCGTTGTCGAGCCCCTGGGGCGCGACGAAGATCGTGCTGTTGTTCGCCAGCCGCTGCAGGCCGTAGTAGGCCCAGACGTCCCGCTGCACGGTCTGGCCCGTGGCCACGTCCGTGGCAGTGCCGCCCCACCAGTGGAGACCGAAGATCAACCGATAAGGGTGGCTGCTGCTGTAATTGTCGGGGATCCGCAGGATGTAAGTGCGGCTCTTGCCACCGCTCTGAATCTGGTTCGTGCCGTTCCTCAGCGTTGGGGCCTTCCCGCACCCGGCAGTCGCCGCAACGGTGCCGGACGGCGTGGGTGTGCTGGCGTCGGCACTCATCGCCGGTCGCCCCACGCCTAGGACGAGCAGCGATGCGATCGCGATGGCGGTGAAGAAGGATCTATGCCGTGACAGGGAAACCATCTACTGCTCCTTCTAGGGCGGTATGTGATCGATCACACATGAGGCCGTCCTATCCCCCTTCAAAGGGCTGAGGTGTGGTGCAGCGGAGCAAATATGACGCCGGTGGGGCCTGTCAAGATCGAGCCTTCTCCCCTCGGGGACCGCTCTCCGGCAGGACGCGTTCCTCACGTTTTTGACCAGGGATGCGGTCGCGATGGCCGCCGACGAGCCACGATGAAACTTTCACCGCGCCTTGACAATGCGGCGGGCGCAGCCCTACATCGTGGTGTTACCGATAACGCATTTCTGGATCGGCTCCGAGCAGTTCCGCCGCCGATGCCGCCCGACACGGAGGCCCCCCTCGTCCAGCCGTGTCTCCACCCCCAGGAGAAGGAACATGCAGCAGACCTCGCCCTGCCCGCCCGCCGTACGCGGCACTCGCCCGCAGCCGCGGCCAGGCGTGTCACGGTGGCGCTCGTCACCGCGTTGACCTGGGCCACACCATCGTCACGGCCCCGCGCTGAGACAACGGTCGGTCGCCACGCTGCTACGGCTCGGCCGACGGCAGAGCGCGCATGCCGACCGGAGGGCGCCTTCAACCCCCTGCGACTGTTCCTCCCATCGACGTACGCCGACACCGGCTCGGCAGAGAGAGTTGCGCGATGTCCAGACGTAGACCCTTGTTGACCGCCTTAGTGGCCGTGGCGCTTGCCGTCCTGGTGACCACCGGCGGCCCGGCGCTGAGCGCCGACTCCGGCGGGACGTCACCCGGCGCCGTCGCGGCGACCGCGGGATGCGGCAAGGCACCAGGACTGGCGAGCGGTACGCGCTCGATCCAGACCAGCGGCAAGAACCGCAGCTACATCCTCAAGGTCCCCGACAACTACGACATGAACCACCCCTACCGGCTGATCTTCGGGCTCCACTGGCTGGGCGGCACCGCCACCGACGTCGCCACCGGCCAGACCGTGCAACGGGACGTGTGGGCCTACTACGGGCTGCAGCGCCTGGCGAACAACAGCACGATCTTCGTCGCCCCCCAGGGCTTCAACAACGGCTGGGGCAACTCCAACGGTGAGGACCTGACCTTCGTCGACGACATCGTCAGTCAGATCGAGGGAGCTCTCTGCGTCGACACCACGCAGCTGTTCGCCACGGGTTTCAGCTACGGCGGCGC
>NZ_JBSFTC010000096.1:0-36328 GCF_053590415.1 Nonomuraea sp. NPDC003201 | reverse complement strand
GTGGGGTCCTGGAGGTCGGTGATCTTCTCGACCTCCTTGAGGATGTACGGCTCGGGCAGCGTGAACGTGTCGCCGAAGCGGTGGTTGAAGCGCTGTCTGCACCATCTCCCGCTGGTGCCCACGCTTCGGGAACTGCGCGGCTGTCTAGCCCCGGGCGGTCGCCTCGTGGTCGTCGGCTGCTACCGCGAGGCGGGGCCCGCCGATCTGCTCGCCGCCCTGCCTGCCATGGTCGCCAACCCGATCATGGGGCTGGTCAAGCATCCTGCCCGTGCCGACGTGCCGCCCCCGCACATGACGGCGCCCACCGCCGTGGCGCAGGAGACCCTGGCCGACATCAGGGCCGCGGCCGCGCAGGAGTTGCCCGGCGCCCGGGTCCGGCGTCGCCTGTTCTGGCGGTACACCATGGTCTACGACGCCCCCGCCGGGGCCTGAGGGCTTGGGGAGCACTCAGCGGAGGAGATCGAGGTGCTGGGAGACCGGGCCCAGGGTGAGGAGGCCGCTGCCCGCTCCGGCCAGCTCCGCCGCCGCGGGTGCGAGTGCGGCGCGGGCGCGCGCCATGGTCTCCCTGTCGCCGACGGCCGCGGCGGCCCGCGCGACCAGGCACCACATGGCCTCCAGGAGCAGGTCGCGCGGCGGATCGGGTACGTCACGCAGCTTCGCCGCAGCCTCGCGGCGGTGTCCGAGCCTGAGCAGGACCAGCGGGCGCGTCCACGGCTCGTAGGGGCCGAAGTCGGCGCTGTCGTCGGCCGAGGTGGGTGAGGTGTGGCGCAGGCGCAGGCACAGAAGGGCGAGCGGCAGAAGACCGTGTTCCAGGCCGGGCATGCCGGCGCCGTCCAGGCGGGCGGCGGCGGATCGGTAGGCCGCCTCGACCTCCTGCGGCGGGGTCTGGCCGGTCGCGTCGAGGCGCAGCGCTCGATACCACTGGGTGAACACGCCCACCAGCGGCAGCTCGTGCCGCGCGGCCAGGTGATCGGCGGCGGTCGCGTGGGTGTCGGCTCCGGCGAAGTCCGCGAGCGCGCTGCGCGCCTGGAGGCGGATGAGGTGGCCCAGGACCTCGTAGGTGACCAGGCCGTGCCGGCCCGACAGCGCGATCAGCTCGGCGCCGATGGCGTCCCGGTCGGGCGCCAGGCCCGTACGGTGGAACGTCTGCATGAAGACGCCGTTGAGCGCGAACGCCAGCAGGCCCGGGTCGTCCAGGCGGCGGGCGAGCAGCTCCGCCTCCCGGGCGGCGATGGGGCCTCGTGCCGCGTTCGTGCCGCGGGACTCCAGGGCGATGGTGGCCAGCAGGCGGGCCCGCACCGCGTCACGGACCCCCAGCGGGGAACGTGCCCCGTCAGCGGGAGTGACGGCGCCGCCGCCCTGTGAGGCCGCGGTCGCGTGCTCCGGGAGCGGCGCCGTGCCCGCTGGGGTAGCGGTCATCCCCGCTGGGGTAGCGGCCGGGTCCGGTGGGAGGGTGGCGAGGGTACGTTCGGCGGCTGCGATCACGTGGCTCGCCTGGTCGGGGTCGTCGAGGCGGGTCCAGATCGCGGGTACGTCGTAGGCGCCGATGACGCGGGCCGTCAGCTCCACGTCCCCCAGTTCCTCGGCCGCCGCGATGGCCGCCACCCGGTGTTCGCGGGCCGCTCGCAGGCCACCGCCACCCGTCACCGCGAGGTCGCGCATCAGCCCCACCGTCGACTCCAGCCGGGCGCGCGCACCCGACGGCACGCTGCGGTCGTAGGCGGCGGCAGCCCGCGCCCACACCGTGTCCGCCGGGCCCTGACCGCCAGGGGCGAGGTGAGGGGCGTGGTGGAGGATGTCCGTCTCCAGGCGGCTCAACCCGGGACCGGGGTCCACGCCCAGGTGCTCGACCAGCAGCTCCCGCGCCCGGCGCAGCACCGCGAGCGCGTCGCCCTGGCGGCCGGTACGGTACAGCGCCAGAGCAAGCAGCCGCCAGCCCTCCTCCCGCCAAGGATGTTCGGCGACGTGCGCGTCCAGGTCGGGGACCGCCTCCCCGGCCAGTCCCAGGTCCAGGCGGGCTTCGGCCTGGCGTTCGACGGCGTGCAGCCGCAGCTCCGTCAGCCGGGAGCGTTCGGCACGGGCCCAGGGCTCGTCGGAGAAGTCGGCGTAGGCGGGCCCGCGCCACCATCCCAGCGCCTCCTCGAGGCGGGGGAGCACGTCAGCGGGTGACCCTGCGGCGGTGACCGCCCGTTCGAAGCGCCAGGCGTCCACCGCGTCCGGCTCCGCGCGCAACGCGTACCCCGGCCCCTCGGTGACCAGCAGCCGGGCCGGCGACCTGGGCGGGCGCTGCGGCTCCAGCGCCCGGCGCAGCGCCGCCACGAACGTGCGCAGCGCGCCCACCGCGTCCGGCGGCGGGTCCTCCCACAGGTCCGTCACCAGGTGGGCGACCGGTACGACGCGCCGCCGGGCGACGATGAGCCGGGCCAGCACCGCGCGATGGCGCGGCCCCTTCAAGGCGATCGGGTCCCCCGCATCGTCCCAGGCGGCCACCGGCCCCAGCACGCCGAACCTCACCTGCACTGCTCCCGTCACCCCCTCTGCCCCCCGATCGATCCTTCGGCCATCGCCAGCGTCCACGCTCGTGGCGGGCCTCCTTTTGCGCCTCGGCGCCGGGCGGGCGGGCAGGCGCCTGAGCGGGGCCCGGCCGCGCCAGCGGGTGGCCCGTCACCGGCCTTGCCCGTCACCGGCCTTGCCCGTCACCGGCCGTGTCCGCCGCCGGTCTCGGGTGCCGCCGGCCTCAGGCGCCGCAGTTCGATGCCCGATCCGATGCCCAATGCCCGTGCGGGCCGCTCCCGGGCTCCCGGTTGCGGACCTTCCCCGGGTACGGGCCCGGTCATGGCTCACTCCCGAGTACGGCAGTGCCGCACCAGGTAGGCGGACCATGCACAGCGGTGGTGCCAAGCCTCGCACACCGGTAGCGCCGCTCCACGCCGCTCAGCCGGCCTCAGGTCACGGTAGCGCGCTGATCGGATGCTCATTCACGCCCGGCACGCTGGAGCCCGCCCCCACCGGAACAAACTGACCGAAAGAGAGGGCCATCGTGGTCATCGAAGGGTTCACCTATCACCGCGTCCCCGTCGCAGACGGCGTGTCGCTCAGCGCGGCCGTCGCGGGGGAGGGCAGCCCGATCGTGCTGCTGCACGGCTTCCCGCAGACCCACCTCATGTGGCGGCACGTCGCCGCCGACCTGGCCGCCGACCACACGGTCATCTGCCCCGACCTGCGTGGTTACGGCGCCAGCGACAAACCCGCCGAGACCGGGCCCGGCACCTACGCCAAGCGGACCATGGCCGCCGACGTCGTGGCGCTGGCCCGGGCGTTCGGGCACGAGCGGTTCGCCCTGGCCGGGCACGACCGCGGCGCCCTGGTGGCCTTCCGCGCCGGGCTCGACCACCCGGCGGCGATCACCCACCTGGCCTGCCTGGACGTGCTACCGACCCTGGACATGTGGGACGTGATGCGCGGGGCGTCGGCGGCGGTCGGCTTCCACCTCTACCTGATGGCCCAGCCGCCCGGGCTGCCGGAGGCGATGATCGCGGCCTGCCCGGACGTGTTCTTCGGCCACTTCCTCGACACCTGGACGGGCGACGCGCGGGCGATCCCCGCCGAGGTACGTGCCGCGTACCTGGAGGCCTGCCGCGAGGCGATCCCCTCGATCGTGGCCGACTACCGCGCCTCGGCCGGCATCGACGCCGAGCACGACCGGGCCGACCGGGAGGCGGGCAGGCGCCTGGAGATGCCGGTGACGGTGCTGCAGCAGGACTGGGGCGCCGCCCTCGGCTACGACGCGGCGGCGCTGTGGCGGGCGTGGGCGCCTCGGCTGCGGCACGACACCGTCGGCCACGGCCACTTCATGGCCGAGGAGGCGCCTGCCGAGATCGCCAAGGCCCTGCGGGAACTGCTCACCCGCTGATACGAGGCCCTGGGTGAGCTGGACGCGACCACAACACCCGGACCGGCTCGACCCGCTGACCGGCTCCGCTCGCTCCGGGCCCGAAAGCAATAGACTTCTATCGTTTTCAGGCCACGGTCGATCCCCCGAGGAGCTGGCATGAGCGAGCCTGTAACCCTGCCCCTGTACATGCGCCGGAACGCGTTCGACCCGGATCCCGAGGTCGCGGTGGCGCGCGACAAGGACGGCGTCCGGCGGGAGAAGTCCCCGTTCGGCCTCGACGTCTGGATGGTCAGCCGCTTCGCCGACGTCAGGGAGGTGCTCGGGGACTCCGGGCGCTTCAGCAACGCCCAGCGCAACGTCTTCAGGGCCCCCGGCATGCCGAAGGTGAGCCCCGAGGAGATCGAGCGGTTCCGGGCGGGCAACCTGCTCGCCTTCGACCCTCCCGAGCACACCCGGCTGCGCCGGATGCTGACGCCCGAGTTCACCATGCGCAGGATGCGCCGCCTGGAGCCGCGCATCCGGGACATCGTCACCGAGCACCTGGACGCCATGGAGGCCGCCGGGCCGCCCGCCGACCTGGTCTCGGCCTTCGCCCTGCCGGTCCCGTCCCTGGTGATCTGCGAGCTGCTCGGCGTCCCGTACGCCGACCGGGGCGACTTCCAGCAACGTACGGGGAAGATACTCGACGTCTCGCTGCCCATCCAGGAGCGGGGCGCCGCCCAGCTCGAGTCGCGCGCCTACATGGCCGAGCTGGTCGCCCGCACCCGGGCCGAGCCGGGCGAGGACCTGCTCGGCATGCTCGTACGCGAACACGGCGACGACCTGAGCACCGACGAGCTGGCCGGCATCGCCTCGCTGCTCCTGCTGGCCGGCCACGAGACCACCTCCAACATGCTCGGCATCGGCACCCTGGCCCTGCTGCGCCACCCCGGACAGCTGGAGCTCCTCAGACGCGAGCCCGAGCGGATCAACGCCGCCGTGGAGGAGCTGCTGCGCTGGCTCAGCATCGTCCACACGGGCACGTTCAAGGTCGCCACCGCCGACACCGAGCTGGCCGGGCAGCCGATCGCGGCGGGCGACCTGGTGGTGTGCGCCCTGCCCGCGGCCAACCGCGACCCGTCCTACATCGCCGACCCCGACCGGCTCGACATCGGCCGCGGCGACATGGGGCACGTGGCCTTCGGCCACGGCGTGCACCACTGCCTGGGCGCGCCGCTGGCCAGGATGGAGATGCAGATCGCCTTCCCCGCCCTCTTCGAGCGCTTCCCCGGACTGCGCGAGGCCGGGGAGCCGGCCGAGTTCCGCGCCTTCAACGTGGTGTACGGGCTGCGCTCGTTCCCGGTGGCCTGGTGACCGGCTGCTAACGTGACGGATCGTGCACGAGCAGGGACGGCGAGCCGACGCGCTACGTAACTCAGACAAGATCGTCCGGGCCGCGATCGCGAGTCTGCGTGAGAGCGGCCCGGCGCTGTCCCTCGACGAGATCGCCCGGCGCGCCGGGATCGGGATCGCGACCGTCTACCGGAGGTTCGGCGACCGGGACGGGGTGATCAGGGCCGCGTTCCAGACGTACTTCGCCGAGGAGATCGAACCGCTCGCCCTGGCCGCGCGCGACGCCGACGACGCCGGGAGCGCGCTGACCGAGGCGCTGGCGGCCACCGTGGACACCCTGGCCGCCCACCACGGGCTGCTGCGGGCGGCCCGGGAGTCGGGCGCGTTCACGGTCGACATCGCCGAGCGGTTCATGGGGCCGCTGGGCGCCGTGCTGGCCAGGGCGCAGCGGGAGGGGCGGGTGCGGGCGGACCTGATGGTGCGCGACCTGGCGGCGATCGTCGTGATGGCCCTGGCGACCGTGCATCCCAGCGACCCCGAGCACGCCGATCCGCGCCGCTACCTGGCCCTGCTGCTGTCCGGCGTGCGGCCGTCGCCCGACGAGCTGCCCGTCCCCGTCTGCCCGTCCGCACACCTCCGAAAGCCTCACTGAGGGTAGGGGGATAGGTCGAACGAGGGTGTTCTCGTGCGGGAGTATGGGGCGATGGATCCTGTACGGGATGGCGACCCTCGGCGGATAGGGCCGTACCGGCTGATCGGGCAGTTGGGCAGCGGCGGGATGGGCCGGGTCTTCCTGGGCCGCTCCCGCGGCGGCCGGGCGGTCGCGGTGAAGGTGGTGCACGCCGAACTGGCCGGCGACGCGGAGTTCCGGCGCCGGTTCGCCGCCGAGGTCGAGGCGGCCCGCCGGGTCGGCGGCTTCTACACCGCCGAGGTGGTCGACGCCGACGCCGATGCCGACCCGCCCTGGCTGGCCACCGCCTACATCCCCGGCCCCTCCCTGGCCGAGGCCGTCACAAGGCACGGGCCGCTGCCGCCCGCGGCGGTCCGGGTGCTGGGGGCGGGCCTGGCCGAGGGGCTGGCCGCGATCCACTCGACGGGCCTGGTCCACCGCGATCTCACCCACCGCAACGTGATCCTCGCCGACGACGGGCCGCGCGTCATCGACTTCGGCATCGCCAAGGCCCTCGACACCGTGCACTTCTCGACGCGCGTCATCGGCACGCCCGGATTCATGTCCCCCGAGCAGGCCCGGGCCGGCCAGATCGGCCCGGAGAGCGATGTGTTCTCCCTCGGCTGCGTGCTCGCCTACGCCGCCACCGGCACCGGACCGTTCGGCGGCGGCAGGGCCGACCTGGTCGTCTACCGGGTCGTCCACGAAGAGCCCGACCTCGGCGGCGTCCCCGCCGACCTCGTGCCCCTGCTGCGTGCCTGCCTGGCCAAGACCCCGGCCGACCGGCCCCGGCTGGATGACGTCCTCGACCGGCTGGAGGGGCCGGACGCCGCCACCCACTGGCTCCCGCCGGACGTCACCGCCATGATCACCGAACGGGGCACGGCGATCCGCACCCTGGCCCGGCCCGGCGACCCCGAACCGCCGGAGCCCCCTGCGCGGGACGCCGGCGAGGCGGAACGCCCGGCGGCGGCGACCGAGCCCGGTGGTGGCACCGCGACCGCCGCGGCGACGCTGGCGCTGCTGAGCCTTCCGGGGCTGCTGGCCATGATCTCCCAGGCCGCCGCTCTCCTCATCGACCCCGGTCCGCCGGTCTGGTTGATGCTCATGAACCTGATGGTGGGCGTGGCAGAGGCGGTCGTGCTCGCGACGGGAGCGCTGCTGCTGTTCCGGCGCCACGAGGCCGGGCGCTGGATGATCGCGGCGACCGGTGGCGCGGTGGCTCTGCACGGCATGAGCGCCAGCGTGCAGTACCTGCTGACGGGTGGGCGGCTGACGCTGGAGACGCCCGTCTCCGTGCTCATCTTCGTCATCGCCCCGCTGACCGCCTTGGCGGCCGCCGGCGCCATGCTCATGGCCCTGCTCCCGTCCACCGGCCGCTGGTGCCTGCGCCCAAGCCGGGCGGAAGGTCCGGCGCGTCAGGCGTTGGGGCAGCGGGGCGGGGCCGTGCCGTAGGCGTACTGGAGGAAGTCGGTCAGCATCGCGGGCCAGGAGTTCCAGTCGTGGCCGCCCGTGCCGTAGCAGTAGCGGTGGCCGACGCCCAGGCCGGTCAGGGTCTGGTCGAAGACGCTCGCGTACGAGCCGAGGATGGCCTCGTTCACCGAGAGGGCCTCGGTGTTCGCCGGGGACGTGGTGCTGTAGGCGCACTCCGCGGGCGCGGGGCCGTGGCCGTCGCCGAGGATGTACTGGCCCGACGGGTCGCGTGGCAGCGACTGGCAGCCGCCCGCGTACAGGCCGAGCCTGCCGCTGAAGGGCGCGTACTTGCCCTGCGTCACGAGCACCGCGGGATTGGCGGCGGGCCAGTCGAGGTCTCCGGAGGCGCTGGTGGTGTGCGGTCCGAACAGGGTGTCCAGCCGGTAGACGAGCTGTTGCCGCTGGTCGAGCACGGGCAGCCGGCCGTCGTACTTGTTGACCCGGTACGGCCCCGGGTCCAGCACGGTGATCGCGGCCCCGGACTGCCACATCGAGTCGGAGACCGTCCGCTGGGCGGGCTTGCCGCGCAGGTCGATGCCCGGCGAGAAGGCGCCGATCACGGAGAACACGTCGGGGTGCGCGGCGGCGTACTTCAGCGTGCCGAACCCGCCCATCGACAGCCCCGCCAGGCCCCGCCCCGACCGGTTGGCGATCGTGTTGAAGTTGGCGTCGATCCACGGGATGAGCTGCGAGATGTGGTACGTCTCCCACTTCGGCGCGAAATATCCGTCCGTACGCCCGGCCCAGTCGCTGTACCAGCCGGTCATGCCACCGGTCGGCATCACCACGATCCCGTCGTACGGGTGGCCGGGCGTGGTGCGGATCAGGGACACGAGGTCGGTCTTGGTCGTCCACTCGTCGTAGTTGTCGCCGCCGCCGTTGATGAGGTACAGGGAGCGGTAGCGGGTGCTCCTGGCGGGGTCGTACCCCGGGGGCAGGTAGACGCGCACGCTGATCTCGTGGGCGAGCGGGTCGATCGCGGGGGTGCCGCCGGCCGCCTGGAAGATCGCCGTCGAGGTCATGACGACGTCGCGCAGCTCGGAGCCGTCGTTCTGGAGATGTCGCTCGACCCGCACGCAGGTGATGCCGTGGCCGTCCGGCTGGGGGAGCGTGGTCGAGCACGTCTCGGCGTACGCCGTCGTCGCCGGCGCCACGAGCGCCGCGGCGAACAGGAGCACGGCGGCCAATCGTCGCATCGCATCTCCTCTGCGGACCGTCCCGATCATGGCACCAGGCTTCGGCGGCGGCGTCAACACCCGGCCGCATTGACAGTGAAAACAACCAAGCGCATGCTTGCCGTCATGGTCGAATCCAGCCTCACCCCCCAGGGCCAGAGCCGGCGCGCCCTGTTACGCGGGGCCGCCGTGGCGGGCGGCGCAATGGTCGCGGGCGCCGCGCTCGGCAGCGCGCCGGCCCGTGCCGAGGTCGAGTACGACGTCGTGGTGGTCGGCGCCGGAGCCGCCGGGATGACCGCGGCGCTGACGGCGGCCAAACGCGGGCTGCGTACCGTCGTGGTGGAGAAGGCCCCGACGTTCGGGGGCTCGGCCGCCCGATCGGGCGCGGGCATCTGGATCCCGTGCAACGAGGTCATCCTCGCCGCCGGAGTCCAGGACACCCCGGCCAAGGCCGCCGCCTACCTGGCCCGCGTCGTCGGCGACACCGTGCCGATCGAGCGGCAGCGGGCCTTCCTGTCGGCCGGGCCGGCGATGATCTCGTTCGTGATGCGCAACAGCCCGCTGCGCTTCCGGTTCATGGAGGGCTACTCCGACTACTATCCGGAGTTCACCGGCGGCATGCCGAACGGGCGCTCCATCGAGCCCGCCCAGCTCGACGGCAACATCCTCGGCGCCGAGCTGGCCCACCTGAACGGCCCGTACATCCAGACTCCCGCGGGCCTGGTGGTCTACAGCGCCGACTACAAGTGGCTGACGCTCGCCGCCGTCAACGCCAAGGGCCTCGAGGTGAGCGCCGCGTGCCTGCTGCGCGGCACCGAGGCCGCGCTGCGCGGCGAGAAACCGCTGACCATGGGCCAGTCCCTGGCCGCCGGCCTGCGCGCGGGGCTGCTCTCGGCCGGCGTGCCGGTGCTGCTGAACACCCCGCTGCTCGACCTCAAGGTCGAGTCCGGCCGCGTCACCGGCGTCGTCACGCCCGGCGGCCTGGTCAGGGCCAAGCGCGGCGTGATCGTCGGCTCGGGCGGGTTCGAGCACAGCGCGGCCATGCGCACGGAGTTCCAGCGCCAGCCCATCGGCACGAGCTGGACCGTCGGCGCCAAGGAGAACACCGGCGACGGCATCGAGGCCGGCGAACGGGTCGGCGCCGCGCTGGACCTGATGGACGACGCCTGGTGGGGCCCGGCCATCCCGCTGCCCGGCCAGCCGTACTTCTGCCTGGCCGAACGCACCCTGCCGGGCTGCCTGCTGGTCAACGGAAACGGCGTGCGCTTCGTCAACGAGGGCGCCCCCTACAGCGACGTCGTCCACGTCATGTACGACCGCAACAGCGCGTCCGCGCCGCACATCCCCGCCTGGCTCATCGTCGACCAGAACTACCGCAACAAGTACCTGTTCCGGGACGTCGCGCCGCTGCTGCCGCTGCCCGACGAATGGTTCGCCGGCGGCGCCGCGTTCAAGGCGTGGACGATCGAGCAGCTGGCCCAGAAGATCGGCGTCCCGCAGGCGGCGCTGCGCGGCACCGTCGACCGCTTCAACGGGTTCGCCGCGACCGGCAAGGACCTCGACTTCCACCGCGGCGACAGCGCCTACGACCGCTACTACGCCGACCCGCTGGTCAAGCCGAACCCGTGCCTCGCGCCGCTGTGGCTGCCGCCCTTCTACGCGTTCAAGATCGTCCCAGGGGACCTCGGCACCAAGGGCGGGATGCGCACCGACGCCCGGTCGCGCGTGCTGCGGGCCGACGGGTCGGTCATCCCCGGCCTGTACGCCGCCGGCAACGCCAGCGGAGCCGTCATGGGCCACAGCTACGCCGGCTCCGGCTCGACCATCGGCCCCGCCATGACCTTCGGGTACGTGGCCGCCAACGACATCGCCGACTCGCCTTAAAACGATTGCCGTCCCCCGCCGCGGGCCAGCAGCATGGCGGGATGCACTTCTCGATCAACATTCCGAACTTCGGCGACTTCGCCGACCCCAGGACCGTCGCCTCGGTGGCCGTCGCCGCGGAACAGGCGGGCTGGGACGCGCTGTTCGTCTGGGATCACGTCGTCCACGTCAAGAGCAGGCGCCGGGCGTTCGGCGACCCCTGGATGCTGCTGACGGCGGCGGCGCTGGCGACCACCCGGATCAGGCTCGGCACCCTGGTCACCCCGGTCGCCCGGCGCCGGCCGCAGCAGCTGGCCCGCCAGGTCGCCACGCTCGACGCGCTCAGCGGCGGCCGGGTGATCTTCGGCGCGGGCCTGGGCGGGCCGATCGAGGACGAGTACGGCAGCTTCGGCGAGCCCACCGACCCGGTCGCCCTCGCCGAGCTCCTCGACGAGGGCCTGGACCTGCTCGCGCGCTACTGGAGCGGCGAGCCGGTCACCCATCACGGGCGGCACTTCCGGGCCGAGGACGTGACCCTGCTGCCGCCGACCGTGCAGCGCCCCCGCCCGCCGGTATGGGTCGCCGGGTTCTGGCCCAACCGCAGGCCGATGCGCCGGGCCGCGCGCTGGGACGGCGCCGTCCCGCTGTTCGGGCCGGGCTCGCACGGATACGGGCCGCCCGTCGACCAGGTTCGGGAGCTGGCCGCGTACGTACGTGAGCAGCGCGAGGACGACGGCCCCTTCGAGCTCGTCGTCGGCGGTATCAGCCCCACCGACGCCGCCCAGGCCCGGGACCTGCTCGGCCCGCTCATGGACGCCGGCGCCACCTGGTGGGACGAGCGCCAGCCGATCGACGGCGCCGACCTGGACCGGCTCGCGCCCGTGCTGCGCCGCATCGAGCAGGGTCCGCCCACCGTGGGGTGATTCGAGGAGTGTCTGCGGTCTGCCATGATTCAAACGCAGTTGGTGACCATTGCCCCCTGAGGAGTTCCCCCTTGGACCGCAGACATTTCCTCACCCTGACCGGCGCGGCAGGCCTGGCGGCCGTGGACTTCGCCCGGCCGGCGCTGGCGGCGGGCTACCCGTTCGCCGACGCGGGGGTTCCCGATGAGCTGCATGCCAAGATGGGGGAGCTGGCGCCGTACGGCGTCACCACGGTTGCGTTCACGCCGTCCGGCGGCTGGGTGATCGTCACCCAGGACGGCCGTTATTTCGCCCGCGGCGTGCCCGACGCGTGTTTCGCCGAGCTCGGAAAGATGGTCAAGGCCGGGGCGAAGATCCACTGCGTGGCCTTCCCACCGGAGGGCGGCGACCGCTGGGTGATCACGAGTGACAAGGGGATGGCGGCGCGCGGCCTGCCCGAGGCGTGCCACCAGCGCGTCAGCGACTCCTACACCGCCGGTCGGCAGGTCGTCCACGTCGCGTTCCCGCCGGCCGGCGGCGACCGCTGGGCGGTGGCCGACACCACGGGCTTCTACGCCCGGGGCGTCGACGACGAGTGCTACCAGATGATGCGCAACCTGACGCAGGGCGGGCGCCGCCTGACCGGCGTCGCCTTCCCCAAGGGCGGCGGATGGGTGGTCGTGGCGCAGGACGAGTTCCACGCGCGCGCCATCGACGACGCCTGCTTCAAGAAGCTGAACGAGCTGGCCGCCGGCGGCTGGCAGCTGCACAACGTCGCCTTCTCCGCGGCCGGCGGCTGGGTGGCGAGCACGCGCGGCAAGGTGCCCGCGCTGCCCGCCGACCGGGTGCGGCAGGTCGAGAACGCGGTGGGCGGCGCGACCATCTGGCAGCGGATGAACGCGTGGAAGACGCCCGGGGTGGCCGTCGCGGTGGTGGTCGGCAACAAGATCGCCTGGTCCACCGGGTACGGCTGGCTGGAGGCCGGCAGCGGCGCCGCCGCGCACCCCGAGACCGCCTTCCAGGCCGCCTCCATCAGCAAGGCCGTGGCCGCGGTCGGCGTCATGCGGCTGACGCAGACGCTCAAGCTGCCCCTGACCGGCGACATCCGGCCCCACCTGGGCTGGACCCTGCCGCGCCGCTCCTGCGTCACCTCGACGGCGGTGCCGACCATCGACCGCGTGCTCACGCACCGGGCCGGCCTCATCGGCCGCGGCTCCACCTCCCCGGCCGACGCCTGCACCGGCTTCGACACCGGCGGCGGCGGCTTCGCCGGTTACGGCCCCGGCGCGACCGTGCCCACGCTGCTGCAGGTCATGAACGGCGAGGGCAACTCGCCGAAGATCGAGCTCACCACCGCCCCGGGGGCCGAGTTCCACTACTCCGGCGCCGGGTTCGTGCTGGCGCAGCGGATGGTGGAGCAGAAGAGCGGGCTGTCGCTGGCGTCGTACATGGACAAGGAGGTGTTCGGGCCGCTCGGCATGAAGAACAGCTCCTACGCGCTGTCACCGGGCTTCGAGCTGGCCGCCGGCCACACCGCCACCGGCACGGTGATCTCCGGCAAGCGCAACCGCTACCCGGAGGCGGCCGCCGCCGGCCTCTACACGAACGTCCTCGACCTGTGCCGCCTGGTGTCCTACCTCAACAAGGCGTGGACCGCCTCCGGCGACATCGCCGGGCCGCTCACCAAGGCCTCGGTCCGCACGCTGCTCACCGCGGGGCCCGAGCCCACCATGGGGCGGGGCTTCTTCATCGCCGGCTCCGGGACGAAGAACTTCTCCTACACCCATGACGGCTCCAACTACGGCTTCAAGTCCGTGTTCAAGGGTTATCCGGAGCTCGGGGCCGGGTACGCGATCCTGGCCAACGGCAACAACATGGGCCTGGTCAACGAGATCGCCGCCGCGGTCCGCTCGGTCTACGGCTGGGCCTGACCCGGGTCTTCAGCGACTCTTGGGGCAGGACTGCTTCGTCGCAACGTTCAAGGTCTCGAGCCTGATCGAACCGTCGGCCGGCAGGGCGATGGCCCGGGCCCCGGCAGTGGTGCCCCAGCAGACGGACACGACGAAGTATTGCCCGTTGGACTCGATCAGGAGGCGCGGACCGGTGTACTTGTAGCGGAACTCCGCATTCGGGTCCGTGAGCGGGATCTCCCTGATGTCCGGGTCCTCCAGATTGAGCCGCTGCGGCGCGTAGACCACCACTCCCACCAGCTGTTCCGGGCGTTCCTTTAGGCCCTTGGCGTCCGCCTCTCCCACTTGCCTCGCGCGGTCGTCCACCTGGGCCGCGCCGAGGTCCAGGAGGAGCGACTGGACCAAGAGCGGCGGACCCCAGCTTTTCAGCCAATGGCAGATGGCCGCCAGGAACGCCAGGATGCTGACGGCTCCGAGCACGGCGAGTGCCGCGCCGGTCCACACCGTGGCGGTGCGATGCCACGTGGTGAAACGGATCAGTAGGTCGTTCGCGAAGGGCGCCGCCAGGATCAGCACGAGGAGCACCAGCAGGGACAGCATCGCCGGCTCGTCGGCCACGTGGACGCTGCGTAGCACGTAATCCTGGGCGGTGAAGCTCAGCATGCTGGTGTTGACCCCGAGTTTCGCGTACATGCTGTTGAGGCGGACCGACCCGAAATACATCAGGACCGACGCGATCAAGGTGGTCGGCGCGACGATCTGGGCGAGGAGGCGGCCCACGCGGGCGAGATCCTGGCCCGACCCGCTGCCGTCGCTCCCGGACGGGTCCATGGTGCTATGCCCGGGACGGCGGGGGAGCCCCGCCGTCGCCGTCCCGTCGTCTCTCCACTGGGGCCTCCTCCCGATCCGGCGCGGTCTCCTCATACCGCGCCGGGATCCGTCCCACTCCGGAGCGACCCGCCGCTGACCATGAACTGGCGAATGCTTGCCGTCGCAGGTCAGGCGTTGGCCGGGGCCTCCTCCTTGGCGGGCTCGGGCAGGTCCAGGCTGTCGCGGAGCCTGGCCGGCTTGAGGAAGGCCGCGGCGATGAGGCCGACGACGGCGATCGCGGCCGAGATGAGGAAGATGTGGCCGGTGGCGTCGCCGTACGCGGACCTGACGATCAGCTTGATCGGCTCGGGCAGCGCGGCGAGGTTGAGGCTGCCGCCCGCCGCCTGCCCGCCCGCCGGGATGCCGGCCCTGGCCAGGCCCTCGGCGATGTTGGACGCCACCCGGTTGGCCAGGACGGCGCCGAGCACCGACACGCCGACGGTGCCGCCGAGCGAGCGGAAGAACGTGATCGCGCCGCTGGCCGCGCCGATCTCGCGCAGCGGGACGGTGTTCTGGATGACGAGGACGAGGTTCTGCATCGACATGCCCACGCCGACGCCCACGGCCAGCATGTACGCGGAGATCAGCACCATCGAGGTCTGGTGGTCGATCGTGGCCAGCCCGGCGAAGCCCAGCGTCAGGACGACCAGGCCGGCCAGGATGTACGGCTTGGTCTGGCCGCTCCTGGAGACCATCCGGCCGCTGATCGTCGAGGAGAGCAGCACGCCGGCCATCATCGGGATGGTCAGCAGGCCCGCGGCGGTCGGGCCGTACCCGCGCCCGATCTGGAAGTACTGGCCCAGGAAGACCGAGCCGCCGAACATCGCCATGCCGACCGCGAGGCTGGCCAGGATGGCCAGGGCGGGGGTGCGCCTGCTGATGACGTGCAGCGGCACGACCGGCTCCGTGACCCGGGACTCGACCCAGGTGGCCAGGGCGAGCAGGAGCACGCCGCCGCCCGCCATGGCCGCGGTCTGCCAGGACAGCCAGTCGAACTCGTTGCCGACGAAGGTGACCCAGATGAGCAGGACGCTGACGCCGGCGGCGATGAGGGTGGCTCCCCAGTAGTCGATGCTCACGCCCGAGCGCCGTACGGTCGTCACGCGCAGGGTCTTGGTCAGCAGCGCGAAGGCGACGACGGTGAACGGCACGGCGATGAAGAAGCACCAGCGCCAGCCCAGCCAGGAGGTGTCGGAGATGAGGCCGCCGAGCAGCGGGCCGCCGACGGTGGCCACGGCCATGACCGCGCCGAGGTAGCCGTTGTAGCGGCCGCGCTCCTTGGGAGTGATCATCGCGGCGATGATCACCTGCGTGAGGATCTGCAGGGCTCCCATGCCCAGGCCCTGGATCGCGCGGAAGGCGATGAGCTGCCCGGTGTTCTGGGCGAAACCGCAGGCCAGCGAGCTGACCATGAAGATCACGATGGAGATCTGGAGGAGCAGCTTCTTGTTGAACAGGTCGGCCAGCTTGCCCCAGATGGGGGTGGAGGCGGTCGAGGCCAGCAGGGAGGCCGTGACCACCCACGTGTACTGCGACTGGCTGCCGTCGAGCGCGCCGATGATCTGGGGGAGCGCGACCGAGACGACCGTGCCGCTGATCATGGCGACGAAGAGGACGAGCAACAGGCCGCTGAGGGCCTCCAGAACCTGGCGGTGGGCCATCGGCTCCGCCGCCGGCGACGGCGCCGCCGTCTGTGCGCTCATGCGCGAACCTCCAAATGAGTACGTGGGACCGGGACACCATACATGCTCAATGGGAAACTTTGCGCACTGGGCATCTATTCCCGCCGGGTAAGCTTGCCTGCGTCATGGACAGCACAATGGGGTTGCGCGAGCGCAAGAAGGCCGAGACCCGCAGAGCGGTGCACGAGGCCACGCTGCGGCTGGCGATCGAGCACGGCCTGGACAACGTCACGGTCGAGGCCATCGCCGACGCCGCCAACATCTCGCGCCGGACGTTCTCCAACTACTTCGACGGCAAGGAGGAGGCGCTGCTCTACGGCGACGAGCAGCGCCTGCTCGAACTGGTGCGGCGGGTGCGCGAGCAGCCGCCCGAGCTGTCGGCGTGGCGGGCGCTGCGCAGCGCGCTCGACATCTTCGAGGTCGAGACCGTCGCCCCCGACCGGGAGTGGCAGGTGCGCACGAGGCTGGTCATGCGCCATCCCTCGCTGCTGGCCAGTCAGCTGGCCAGCCGGATGCGCCTGGAGCGGGAGCTGTGCGCGGCGGTGGCCGGGCGCGAGCAGGCCGGAGGCGTCGGTCCCGAGGTGATCGCCGCCGCCTTCCTGGTCGCGATGCGCATCGCCACGCAGAAGTGGCTCGACGACGAGACCCGGACGATGCGGGAGGTCACGGAAGAGGTGCTGGACCAGATGGCCCAGCCGTTCGCCTGACCCCTCTGGGGTCGGGGACGGGCCGGTGGCGGCCCTCGTCTAGCCAGCTAACTCACTAGTACGTACATTAGGAGGCGTCCAACGCACCTGTCCCATCCGCCGGAGAGGAAGAACTGATGGCCTCGTTCCTGACCGGGCTGGTCGGCTCGGGCATCGGCCCCTCGCTCAGCCCGCCGCTGCACGAGCGGGAGGCCGTCCACCACGGGCTGCACTACGTCTACCGCCTGCTCGACACCGACGTGCTCGGGCTCGACGTGGGGGAGCTGGTACGCACCGCGCGCCGCTTCGGCTACGACGGGCTCAACATCACCCACCCGTGCAAGCAGAGCGTCATCCCGCACCTGGACGACCTGTCGCCGGACGCCCGCATGCTCGGCGCCGTCAACACCGTCGTGTTCGACGGCGAGCGCGCCATCGGGCACAACACGGACTGGACGGGGTTCGCCGAGTCGTTCGCCCGCGGCCTGCCCGACGCGCCAACCCGCCGGATCGTGCAGCTCGGCGCGGGCGGCGCGGGGGCGGCGGTCGGGCACGCGCTGCTCACCCTGGGCGCCGACCGGGTCACGATCGCCGACGCCGACCCCGGCCGGGCGGTGCGGCTGGCGGCGGAGCTGAGCTCCCGGTTCGGCGCCGGCCGGGCCCGCGCCGCCACCCGGGACGAGCTGCCCGGACTGCTCGCCGAGGCGGACGGGCTGGCACACGCCACACCCACCGGCATGGCCCACCACCCGGGGCTGCCGCTGCCCGCGGCGCTGCTGCGCCCCGGCCTGTGGGTGGCCGACATCGTGTACCGGCCGCTGGAGACGGAGCTGCTCAAGCAGGCCCGGGCGGCGGGCTGCCGGACGCTGGACGGCGGCGGCATGGTCGTCTTCCAGGCCGCGCACGCCTTCCGCCTGTTCACCGGCCGCGAACCCGACACCGAGCGCATGCTCGCCCACCTGACCGACCTGGTGACCGTCTGAGGAGAAGTCATGCGCAAGTCCATCGCCACCGTGTCGGTGAGCGGCACGCTGACCGAGAAGCTGGACGCCATCGCCGCCGCCGGGTTCGACGGCGTGGAGATCTTCGAGAACGACCTGCTGGTCTGCCCGCTGCCGCCCGAGGAGATCCGGGCCCGCGCCGCGGACCTGGGGCTCTCCATCGACCTCTACCAGCCCTTCCGCGACTTCGAGGCCGTGCCCGCCGACCTGCTGGCCCGCAACCTGCGCCGCGCCGAGCACAAGTTCCGGACCATGGAGCGGCTGGGCGCCGACCTGCTGCTGGTCTGCTCCAACGTCTCGCCGGAGGCGATCGGCGACGACGAGCTGGCCGCCTCCCAGCTGCGGTTGCTCGCCGAACGGGCCGCCGATCACGGGATCCGCATCGCCTACGAGGCGCTGGCCTGGGGCCGGCACGTCAACGAGTACCTGCACGCCTGGCGCCTGGTGCGCATGGCCGACCACCCGAACCTGGGCACCTGCCTGGACAGCTTCCACATCCTCTCGCGCGGCTCCGACCCGATCGGCATCGAGGCGATCCCCGGCGAGAAGATCTTCTTCCTCCAGCTCGCCGACGCGCCGCTGCCGGCCATGGACGTGCTGCAGTGGAGCCGCCATTACCGCTGCTTCCCCGGCCAGGGCAACTTCGACGTGGCGGGGCTGGTGCGGCACGTCCTCGACGCGGGATACACCGGCCCGCTCTCGCTGGAGGTCTTCAACGACCACTTCCGCCAGGCCGGCACCGCCCGCACGGCACGCGACGGCATGCGCTCGCTCATCGCCCTGGAGGACGCCCTGTACGGGGCCGCGCATCCGGCCGTCCCCACCGGGTTCGCCTTCGCGGAGCTGGCGGCCCCTGAAGCGCTCGGTGGAGTGCTGAGCGCGCTCGGCTTCCAACGCACTGGGACACATCCCACCAAACCCGTCGAGCTGTGGGAGCAGGGCGGCGCGCGGCTGCTGCTGAACGCCGCGGGCGGGGACCCCGCTCTGGTCGCCATCGGGCTGGACAGCCCCGACCCCGGCGCGGCGGTCAAGCACGCCGAGTCGCTGCTGTCGCCGGTCCTGCCGCGCGAGCGCGCGCCCAGGGAGGCGCGCCTGGACGCCGTCGCCGCCCCCGACGGCACCGAGATCTTCTTCTGCGACACGGCCTGGCTCGACGACTTCGACCCCGCGCGGCCGCTCTCTGGGCCGGTCGCCGGGGAGATCACCCGCATCGACCACGTGGCCCTCACCCAGCCGTTCCACTACTTCGACGAGGCCGAGCTGTTCTACCGCACCGTGCTCGGCCTGCGGCCCCAGGAGAGCCTGGAGCTGCCCGACCCGTACGGGCTGCTGCGCAGCAAGGCGATGTCGGCCGCCGAGGGCGCGGTCCGGATGGTCATCAACCTCACCCAGGTCGGCGCCCGGGACCTGCCGTGGCAGCACGTCGCGCTCGCCTGCGACGACGTCGTGGCCGTCGCCCGCCGCCTGCGGGCCGAGCATCCGGACCTGCTGCTGCCCATCCCCGCCAACTACTACGACGACCTGGAGGCCCGCCACGACAACGTCGACCCCGAGCTCAGGGAGCTGGGCGTGCTGTACGACCGGGACGCCCACGGCGAGTTCCTGCACCTGTACACCGTCACCGTGGGCCGCGTCTTCTTCGAGCTCGTCCAGCGCACGGGCGGCTACCAGGGGTACGGCGCCGGGAACGCCCCGATCCGGCTCTCCGTGCAGCACGCCGGACCTCACTAAGATGACCGAATGACCACGCAACCCGTCGCCTCCGAACGCCAGCGGGACGCCGAGCGCACCAAGGCGGAGATCCTCAAGGTCGCCCAGCAGGAGTTCGCCCGGCACGGGTACGCGGGCGCGCGCGTGGACGAGATCGCCGAGCGCATGCGCACGACCAAGCGCATGATCTACTACTACTTCGGCAGCAAGGAGCGCCTCTACATCGCGGTCCTGGAGAAGGCCTACACCGAGGTCCGGGCGATGGAGCGGACGATCGACGTCGAGCACCTGGCCCCGGTGGAGGCGATCCGCACCCTGGCGGAGCTGACCTTCGACCACCACGACCTGCACCGCGACTTCATCAAGCTCGTCGCCATCGAGAACGTCCACCAGGCCGAGCACATCCGCAAGTCCGAGGTGCTGGCCAACCTCGGCACGCCGGTGCTCGACGTCATCTCGCGCATCCTGGACGCGGGGCAGGCCTCGGGCGAGTTCGTGACCGACGCCGACGCGATCGACGTGCACATGATGATCAGCTCGTTCTGCTTCTTCCGGGTGGCCAACCAGCACACGTTCGGGGCGCTGTTCGGGCGCGACATGACGGCGCCGGAGCACCGCGACCGGCTGCGCCGGATGGTGGGCGAGATGGTCGTCGCCTACCTCCGCGGCCCTGCTTGATCACTGGGCCTGATCCCTGGGCCTGATCCCTGGGCCTGAGCGCCGATTGCCAGGTAACCGATTGGCAACACCCTTGTAATGTACGAACCGGTGAGTTAGTTTCCTGCCACTGCGCTATGCCATTCCCCCGTGAGGAGCATAATCGTGACGGTGCAGGGCAAACCTCGCAAAGCGGCTATAGCTGCATGGATCGGTAGTGCCTTGGAGTACTACGACTTCTTCATCTACGGCACCGCGGCCGCGCTCGTCTTCAGCAAGATCTTCTTTCCGTCCAGCTCGCCCGCCACGGGTACGCTCCTGGCCCTGGCCACCTTCGGCGTCGGCTATCTGGCCAGGCCGGTCGGCGCGTTCGTGCTCGGGCACGTGGGCGACAAGTTCGGCCGCAAGAAGGTCCTGGTCACCACGCTGGTCATGATGGGCGCCTCGACGTTCCTGGTGGGCTGCCTGCCCACGTACGACCAGGTCGGCGTGCTCGCCCCGGTCCTGCTCGTGCTCCTGCGCCTGCTGCAGGGCTTCTCCGTCTCCGGCGAGCAGGCCGGCGCCAACTCGATGACGCTCGAGCACGCCCCCGACAACCGCCGGGCCTACTACACCAGCTTCACGCTCAACGGCACCCAGGCCGGGCAGATCATCGCCACCGCGATCTTCCTGCCGATCGCCGCGCTGCCCGAGGACCAGCTGCTGAGCTGGGGCTGGCGGGTGCCGTTCTGGCTGAGCATCGGGGTGGCCGCCGTCGGGCTGGTCATCCGCCGCACGCTGGAGGAGACGCCCGCCTTCGAGCAGGAGGTCGCCACCAACAACGTGGCCAGGATGCCGCTGGCCGTGCTCTTCCGCGAGCAGCGGGGGGACGTGCTGCGCGTGGTCGTGGCCGCGGTCATCGCCTCGGTGAGCACGATCTTCACCGTCCACGCGCTGTCGTACGCCGTCAACACCATGCACCTGGAACGCGGCCCCATGCTGTGGGTCGGCGTGCTGGCCAACGTCGCCGCGGTGATCACGATCCCGCTGTGGGGGCGGCTGTCGGACCGGATCGGCCGCAAGCCGGTCTTCATCGGCGGCTCGCTGGGCTGCGCGGCGCTGATGTTCGCCTACCTGTGGTCGATCTCCGTCGAAAGCTACCCCCTGATCTTCGTCGTGGGCATCCTGATGTTCGGCATCGTGCACAGCGCCACCAGCGGCGTCTGGCCGTCGTTCTACGGTGAGATGTTCACCACCCGGGTCCGCCTGTCGGGCATGGCGATCGGCACCCAGATCGGCTTCGCGATCGCCGGCTTCGCGCCGACCGTGGCCACGGCGCTGGCGGGCACCGGCCCGGACAGCTGGCTGGGCGTGTCGGTCATCACCGCCGTCGTGTGCCTGGTCAACGTGGCCGCCGTGGCCACCGCCCGGGAGACCTACCGCGTCCCCACCGAGCAGCTCGGGCTCAAGGAACCGGTGCGGGTGTGACCGGTTTCCGCGTGTACGCCCTGCGCTACGCCGAGCGCGACGCCCGGCGTGGCGAGCACTTCCACGGCTACGACACCCGGGGTGCCGAGCCGCACCCCACCGCGTACTACGTCTGGCTGGCCGTCGACGACGAGCACACGGTCGTCATCGACACCGGCATCGCCCGGGCCTGCGCCGAACGGGCCGCGGGGCTGCGCTACCTGGCCTCACCGGTCGATGCGCTGGCCCGGCTGGGCGTGGCGGCGGACGCCGTCGATCACGTGGTGCTGACCCACCTGCACTACGACCACACCGGCACCGCCGGCGAGTTCACCTCCGCCCGCTACGTCCTGCAGCGGGCCGAACTGGACTACTGGACGGGGCCCTGGGCCGAGCGCGTCACGGGGGAGCGCTGGCTGCTGAACGACGACGACCTCGCCCACCTCCAGGCCGCCCGCCGGGACGGCCGCGTGTCCCTGCTCGACGGCGACGCGACCGTGGTGCCCGGCCTGAGCGTGCACCTGGTCGGCGGCCACACGGCCGGCATGCAGGTGGTACGCGTGCGCACCGCCCGCGGCCACGTCGTGCTGGCCTCCGACGCGAGCCACTTCTACGAGAACATCGAGGGCGACCGGCCGTTCCCGATCCTGCACAGCATGACCGGCATGTACGGCGCCTTCGACCGGATCAACGAGCTGGCCGACGGGCCCCATCTGGTGGTCGCCGGCCACGATCCGGAGGTGCTCAAGCGCTTCCCCCTGCTGGAACCGGACATCGCGGAGATCGCCGGCTGACCCACCCCCCGGCCGCAGGGTGCCGCAGCCGGGGGGTCACAGGCCGAGGTAGATGCGGCGGACCTGGGGGTCGTCGCGGAGCTCGGCCGAGGTGCCGGTGGCGGCGATCTCGCCGTTCTCCATCACCAGGCAGGTCGTGGTGACGTCGAAGGTGAGCTTGGCGTTCTGCTCGACGAGCAGGATGGCCAGGCCGTCGGCGTTGAGCCGCTTGAGCACGGCGGCGATCTCGGCGACGAGGATCGGCGACAGCCCCATCGAGGGCTCGTCCAGCAGCATCACCTTGGGGCGGCACATCAGGGCCCGTCCGACGGCCAGCATCTGCTGCTGGCCCCCGGACAGGGCCCCCGCCAGGCGGTGGCGCATCTCGCGCAGCACCGGGAAGACCTCGTACACCTCGTCGATCGGCGTGCGCTTCCAGCTCTGCGTGTAGGCCCCGAGCAGGAGGTTCTTCTCGACGCTCAGTCCGGGGAAGACGTGCCGGCCCTCGGGCACGTAGCCGATGCCGTGCCGCACCAACGTGTGCGCGGGCGTGCGCAGCAGGTCGTGCCCGCCGAAGTCGATCGCGCCGGCCTGCCGGGGCGCCAGGCCCATGACGGCCTTGAGCGTGGAGGTCTTGCCCGCGCCGTTGGCGCCGATGATCCCCAGCGACTGGCCGGGTTCGACGGTGAAGGAGACGTCGTGGGCGGCCCGTACGCCGCCGTAGTGGACGGAGAGGTTCTCGACGGTGAGCGTGCTCAACGGGTGGCCTCCTCGGCGGTGGGGGCGGTCATCGAGTCGCCGAGGTAGGCGGCCACGACGTCGGGGTGCACGGCCACCTCGGCCGGCGGGCCGTCGGCGATGACGCGGCCGCCCGACAGCACGGTGACCTGCTCGCACAGCGACATGACCAGGCCCATGTTGTGCTCGATGATCACGACGGTCACGCCGGAGTCCCTGATGGAGCGGACGATCTCGCCGAGCTCACGCACCTCCTCGCCGTTGAGCCCGGCGGCGGGCTCGTCCAGCAGGAGCAGGCCGGGCCGCATGGCCATGGCGCGGGCCAGCTCGATGCGCCGCTGGATCCCGTACGGCAGCGAGCGCGGCTCGGCGTCGGCGACCTCGCCCAGCCCGAACCGCTCGATGAGCTCTGCGGCCCGCTCGCGCAGCTCCCGCTCGTAGCCCAGCACCCTCCAGGGCAGGCCCGGGTAGCGCCAGATCCACGTGGTGGGAGTGCGGTCCAGGCCGACGAGCAGGTTCTCGCGCACGCTGAGGTCCACGAACAGGCGCAGGTTCTGGAAGGTCCTGGCCACGCCGCGGTGCGACAGCCGGTACGGCGCCGCCCCCGTCACGTCGCGCCCGCGCAGCCGCACCGACCCCTGGGTGGGCGTGTAGAAGCCGCTGATGACGTTGAACAGCGTGGTCTTGCCCGAGCCGTTGGGCCCCACGATGCCGCGGATCTGCCCGGCGGGCACGGTGAGCGACACCCCGTCGAGCGCGACCAGGCCCTTGAACCGCTTGGTCACGTCCCGGACCTCCAGCACGTCGCCGTCCTGAGGGGCGGGCGCGGCGGCCTCGTACGGCCGGAAGGGGCCGAGCTGGGCACGCGAGCCGTCGCGGCGGCGCCGCAGGAGCTGGCGGGGCAGCCCGGCCAGGCCCTTGGGCGCGAACACCACCACGAGCACGACCACGAGGCCGTAACCGAGCTGGGCGTAGGCGGAGGCGTCCAGCAGCGCCTCCCTGACCAGGGAGAGCGCGACGGCGCCGACGACGCAGCCCAGGATGCTGCTCCGGCCGCCGATGATCACCATGGCGAGCAGGAGGAACATGTTCGCGATGTTGAAGGACTCGGGTGCGACGAAGCGGATGAGCCCGGCGTACAGGACGCCCGCGACGCCGCCGTACAGGCCGGACAGCACGAAGGCGGTCATGCGCAGCAGCGGGATCTCCGCGCCCAGCGCGCCCGCCGCGAGGTCGTCGTCGCGCATGGCACGGAGTCTGCGGCCCAGCGGCGAGTGGGCGACCAGCAGGGCGAAGGCCAGGACGAGCGCGAAGACGATCAGCTCGACGTAGTAGAAGAGGTAGCCGCTGGACAGGTCGAGGCCGAACATCGGCGGCACCGGCACATCGCTGATGCCCTCGGCGCGGCCCGCGACGGTGGCGTTGGTGACCCAGTTGGTGAAGGCCAGGGCCAGGCCGAGCGTCACGATGCCCAGGTAGTGCGACTGCATGCGCAGCGCGGGCACCCCCACGAGCGCGCCGAAGACCGCGGCGGCCACCACCGCCAGGACCGCGGCGGTCCAGAAGCCGAAGCCGGCCTGCGTGGTGAGGATGGCCACGGTGTAGGCGCCGACGCCGAAGAAGGCGACCTGGGCCAGGTTGATCTGCCCGGCCACGCCCATGGTCAGGCCGAGGCCGACGGCCAGGATCGCGAAGATGATCGCCACGTCGGCGACGTGCATCGAGTAGCCGCCCAGGCCGTAGGGGAGCAGCCAGGCGGCCACGGCGACGGGGACGAGCCAGGCCAGACGTCTCATGCGCGGTTCACCGTGGCCTCTCCGAAGATGCCGGTCGGGCGGATCATGACCACGGCGGCGAACACCAGGAACGTGACCAGCTCCGAGTACTCCTGGAAGTTGCCCGCGGCGAACGCGTCGAGCAGCCCGAAGGCCAGCCCGCCGACGATCGCGCCCGGCATGCTGCCGAAGCCGCCCAGCATGGCGGCCGCGAAGCCCTTGATGCCCAGGGTGCCGCCCATGGTCGGGTTGACGTACAGCATGGGCCCGACCAGGCTGCCCGCCAGCGCCGCCAGGCCCGCGCCGATGGCGAAGGCCATGGCGTTGCTGCGCCCGACGTGGATGCCGACCGCGGTGGCGGCCTGGTGGTCCATGGCGACCGCCTGCATGGCCGCGCCGCGCTTGGTGCGCTGCAGGAACAGCGCCAGCAGCCCGGTCGCCGCCGCCGCGACCGCGATCACGAGCACGTTGTACGTGGGGATGCGGACGCCGGCCAGGTCGATCGGCTCGGTGGCGACGGGGGAGGGCACCGCGTGGCCGGTGGCGCCCCAGACGAGGACCGCCCCCGCCTCCAGGACGGCGCCGAAGCCGATCGTGCCGATCAGCATCAGCGTGAAGTCCTTGTTCTCCAGGGGGCGCAGGAAGCGCTCGATCACCAGGCCGATGAGGCCGGTGACCGCGATGGCCACGACGATCGCGACGGCGAAGGGGAGCCGGCTGGCCAGGTAGAACGTGGAGGCGGCGTACGCGCCGATCATGACGACGCTGCCGTGGGCGAAGTTGACCAGCCCCATGGTGCGGTAGACGATCGAAAACCCCATCGCCACCAGCGCGTACACCGCTCCGAACGTGACCCCGCCGATCAGGGTCTGGAGGAATACCTGCACGTCAGCTCGCGGCCTCGGGCACGACCTTGCCGTCCTTGACCAGGCCGATCTTGGTGGTGTGGATGCCGACGCCGTTGGCGTCGTAGTCGTAGTCGCCCAGCAGTCCCGCGCGCTTGACGCCGCGGATGGCGTCGGCCAGCTTCTGCCCGCCCTCGCCCTTGGTCTGCTTGAGAGCCTCGACGAGGATCGACGCGCCGTCGTACGCCTTGGCGACGTGCATCCGGGCCTCCTCGTTGTAGGCGGCCTTGTACTTGGCGGCGAACGCCTTGATGGCGTCGCTGGCGTCGTTGCTCAGGTAGGGCGAGCTGACGATCGAGCCCTCGGCGTTCTTCAGCCCGGCCGTGGTGGCGTACACGTCGGTGCCCATGGGGGCGCCGCCGGCGAAGACGGCCTTGAGCCCCAGCTCGCGGGCCTGCTTGGCGATCAGACCCGACTGGACCTCCTCGGCGCCGATGAACAGCACCTCCGGGTCCTTCTCGCGGATCTTGGCGAGGTTGGCGTTGAAGTCCTTCTGGTCGGGGGTGACGACCTCGTCGGCCAGCGGGGTGACGCTCCTGGTCCTGAGGGCGTCGAGGAAGGCGTCGTGCTCGCCGCTGCCGTAGGCGCCGTTGTTGCTGATCAGCGCGATCTTCTTCTGCCCCTTCTCGTCCACCAGGTACTTGGCGAGCGTCTCGTCGAAGGTGACGCTGGTCGGCGCGTTGAGGAAGAGGAACGGGCTCTTCAGCTCGGCGAGCTTGGGCGACTGGCCCGAGGTGATGTTCGGGATCTTGGCGTCCTTGAGGATGGGTGCCATGGCCAGGGTGACCGCGCTCTCGGCGGTGCCGAGCATGGCGACGTAGCCCTCGCCGGCGATCTTCCTGGCCAGGTTGGTGCCCACGGTCGGGTCGCCCTGGCTGTCGAACAGGTCGAGCTGGATCTGCCGCCCGTCGACGCCGCCGGCCTTGTTGGCCTCGTCGATGGCCAGCTTCACGCCCTTGTGCTCCCACTGGCCGAGCGAGCTGAGCTGCCCGCTCTGGGCGTCGACGTTCGCGATCTTGATGGGTCCGGTGGCGCCGGAGCCTGACTGGTTCGACTGTCCGGGCGGGGCGCAGGCGGCGAGCAGCACGAACGCGGCCGCGACGATCGGAAATCTCACGATTCACCTCTGGGGGTAGGTGAGAGAGTTAATTCACGGACTAGTACGTTCGTTATAGCGCCGCACGGAAGCGGAGGAAATATCGAACGCGCAACGGTTTCAGTCGGAGAACATCCCCTGATAGATGTCCTTGATGTTCCAGTGGCCGGGTGTCGGCACCGGTTCGTTCACCATCGGGACGTCGATGACCGCGGGACGCCGGTTCGCGACGGCCGCGCGCAGGGCCGCGCCGAACTCGGCGGGCGTGGTGACGGTGTGGCCGTCGGCGCCGCACGCGACGGCGAGCGCGGCGAAGTCCGGGCTGTAGGGCCGCCCGGCCGGGTCGGTGAAGTCGCAGCCGTGGCTGCGGCCGAAGTGGGCCGCCTGCAGGTCCGAGATGGTCCCGTGCGACCTGTTGTTCATCACCACGAAGATCACGGGGGCGCCCTGCTCGACCGCGAGCGGCACGGCGGGCAACTGCGCGCTCATGCCGCCGTCGCCGATGAGCGCGACCACCGTCCGCTCCGGCCGGGCCAGCTGCGCGCCCACGGCCGCGGCCGGGCCGAACCCCATGGTGGAGGCGCCGCCGGGGGTGATGAACCGCCCCTGCGGCGGCAGCTCGTAGCACTGGGCGACGCCGTTCTTGTTCCAGCCCACGTCGGTGACCAGCACCGCGTCGGCGGGGATCGCCTCGCGCAGGTCCGCCAGGATGCGCTCGGGCCGCAGCGGGAAGTCCTCGCTCCGGCCGCGCTCCCTGCTCGCGGCGAACAGCCCGGACCTGGCCTCGCGGATCTTCTCCCTCAGCTCCGGCCTGTCGGCCGGGGGATGGGCCTTGGCGGCCTCGGCCAGCGCCCTGACCGCGAGCCCCACGTCGGCGACCGCGCCGATCGCCACCGGGTAGTTGCGGCCGAGCTCGGCCGGGTCGATGTCGATCTGGATCAGCGTGCTGCCGGCGGAGAAGTCCCAGGTGAAGCGGGGGTCCCAGGAGCTGGCGTCGGTCTCGGCGAAGCGGGTGGCCAGGGCGAGCACGACGTCGGCCTCCCGGGCGTACGCGTTCGTCAGCTCCAGCCCCCAGAAGCCGGGCATGCCCAGCACGAGCGGGTGGGCGTCGGGCACGGTGCCCTTGGCCATGAGCGAGTGCGCGATGGGGAGGTCCAGGTGCTCGGCCAGCGCGATCAGCGCGTCGGCTTCTTCACGCAGGCCGCCGCCGACGTAGACGAGCGGCCGGTCGGCCGCCGCCAGCGTCGCGGCGATCAGCTCGGCGCTCGCCTCGGGCAGGTCGGGCGGCGCCGCGTGGCTGATCGGCGGGTACGGCGCCGCGGGCCGGGAGAAGACGTCCATCGGCACGTTGACGAGCGTGGCGCCCGGCCGTCCCGACAACGCCGTCCAGAAGGCCCGCTCCACGGCCCGGCCCAGGTCCTGGGCGCGGTGCACGTTCCAGGCCCGCTTGACGAAGGGGCGGAAGACCGACGCCTGGTCGCCGTCGGCGTGCAGGTTGATCTCCTGGTGCGGGTGGCGGCCCCGGTAGTAGGAGGGGATGTCGCCGGAGATCACGATGAGGGGCACCGAGTCGAGCGCGGCGGTCATGACGCCGGTGGCGGCGTTGGTCAGGCCGGGCCCGACGTGCACGAGCAGCACGCCGGGCTTGCCGCCGGCGCGGGCGTAGCCGTCGGCGGCGTGCGCGGCGGCCTGCTCGTGGCGGGCGATGACGAAGCGGATGGGGCTGTCGGCCAGCGCGTCGAGCACCGCGATGTTGGTGTGCCCGCAGGTGCCGAAGACGTACTCGACGCCGAGCGCCTCCAGCTGCGCGACGAGCGCGTGGGCGGCGGTGGTCATTGATCTCCCCAGATCGTCAGCCCCTTGAGCATGAGGGTCTTGGTCACGGTGAAGTCCTCGATCATCCAGCGGGGCGACTCGCGGCCGATGCCGGAGTCCTTCACGCCGCCGAACGGGACGTGGTCGAGGCGGAAGTTGGAGGAGCCGTTGACGATCAGGCCGCCGACCTCCAGCTCCCGCCAGGCGGTGAGGATGCGGCGCACGTCGTGGGTGAAGATCCCGGCCTGCAGGCCGTACGAGCTGCGGTTGCACTCCTCGATCACCTCGTCGAAGCCGTCATAGGGGAGCACGGCCACCAGCGCGCCGAACACCTCCTCCCTGACCACCCGCGCGTCGCGGGGCGGCGCGACCACGACGGTCGGCGCCATGACCGCCCCGTCGCGGCTGCCGCCCGCGGTGATGCGGGCGCCCGCTTCGGCGGCCTCGGCGCTCCAGCGGACCACGCGCTCGGCCGCGGCGTCGTCCACCATCGAGCCCACGTCGGTCGCCGGGTCGAGGGGGTCGCCCACGGCCAGGGCCTTCACCTCGCCGGTCAGGGCGTCGGCGAAGTCCTCGAAGCGGGAGCGCTGGACGTAGACGCGCTGCACCGAGATGCAGCTCTGGCCGGAGTTGCTGTAGCCGGTGCGGGCGCAGATCCGGGCCGCCTCGGCGACGTCGGCGTCCTCGCACACGATGGTCGCGGCGTTGCCGCCGAGTTCGAGCAGCACCCGCTTCGGCCCGGCGGCGTGGGCGACGGCGTGCCCGGCCGCGACGCCGCCGGTGAAGCTCACCACGGCGATCTCCGGCGCCGCGCACAGCCGCGCGCCCACCTCGCCGCCGCCGTGCAGGACCTGTACGGCCTCGACCGGCATGCCGGCGTCGAGCAGCAGCTCGACCAGCGCCGTGGAGACGGCCGGGGCCTGCGGCGGCGGCTTGACGATGGTGGTGTTGCCGGCGGCGAAGGAGGCGGCGAGCTTGTGGGCCAGCAGGTTCGCGGGCGCGTTGAACGGCGTGATCGCCAGCACCGGGCCCGCCGGGGCGCGCTGGGTGAGGGCGGTGTTGCCGACCCCGCGCGCCCAGCCCGCCACCGGCAGCACCTCGCCGCCGATCCGCCTGGCCTCGGCCGCCGCGACGGACAGCGTGTCGGCCACCCGCAGCACCTCGCCGCGCCCGTCCTTGAGCGGTTTGCCCAGTTCGAGGGCCAGGAGGCCGGCGAACTCCTCGCCGCGATCGGTGAGCGCGGCGGCGGCGCGCTCCAGGATGTCCGCGCGGGTGGCCGGGGCCAGCCGCGCGATCGTCCTGGCCGAGCGCCGGGCGTAGCCGAGAGCTGTGGTGACGTCGTCGGCCTGCGCCGTTCTGGCCCGGCTGACGACCTGGCGGACGTAGGGGCCGACGCGCTCGGCCCGCGGTCCTTCGGTGAGCCACTGGCCGGCGACCAGGCAGCCGGTGTCGTGGATTGCGTTCATGGCGGCTCCATGGATCCGCTAAGCGGTTCTCATGAACCGCACTGTGGATTGCCTCACGGTATGAGGAGGGTATGGGTTCTGGCAAGACCTTGAGCCACATAGCGGATCATATGGACCATCAAGCGGACTGGATGTTAGCCTGCGGACCGCATGAGAAGGTGGGCAGCAGGTTCACCTTCTACCCACAAGTGAGGACCCGTGCCTTCGAACCTTCCCGCAGAGTCCGGTGAGAGCGGCGGCGTGCGCAGCGTCCAGCGGGCGTTCGACATCCTGTCGCTGCTCACCGAGGAGCGGCGGACGCTGACCATCCGCGAGGTCGTCGAGGAGACGGGGCTGGCCAAGACGACGGCGCTGCGGCTGCTGCAGACCCTGGAGCACATGGGGCTGCTGTGGAGCACGCCGAAGGGCTACGCGGCCGGCCCCGCCCTGTGGCGGTGGGCGCACCTGGCCCGCACGGCGTGGGAGCTGCCGCCGGAGACCGTCCAGCTCATGCGCGAGCTCGGCGCGCGGCAGCGGGAGACCGTCAACCTGTACGTGCTGCGCGACGTCCACCGCGTCTGCATCGCCCAGCAGGAGAGTCCGCAGCCGCTGCGCCACGTCGTACGGGTCGGCGACGAGCTGCCGCTGTGGGCGGGGGCCTCCTCGAAGATCCTGCTCAAAGACGCCCCCGAGCGGCTGCTGTCCCGGGTCGCCCGCTCCTCCCCGTACGGCGAGTCCCACACGGCCACCCTGCGGGAGTGGATCGACCAGGCGGCGCGCGACGGCTACGCGGTCAGCCACGGCGAGCGCGAGCCCGGCCTGTCGGCGGTCGCCGTGCCCGTGACGAGCGGCTCGGGGGCGACCGTGGCGGCGCTGACGCTCAGCGGCCCGACGGTGCGCTTCGGCGACGACCGCGTCGCGGAGTTCGCCGCGGACCTGCGGGAGGTGGCCAAGCGCATGTCCGAACGCGGCTTCGACCACCCCCTCTCCTGAGCGCCGTCAGTAGACGACGATCTTGCCGGTGTTCTGCGGGAAGATCGCGTCGTTGTAGAAGTACTCGCCCGCCGTGTCGAACGTGTGGGTGAAGGACTGGCCGGGCATCAGCACGCCGCTGTCGAACTCGTACTCGAAGAACGACACGGCGGCGTGCGCGGACCTGTTGTCGGCCGGGTTGACGAAGGTGACCGTCGTGCCCTTCGGCACCCGCAGGTGCTGGGGTGACATGGCGTTCTGGGCGACGGTGTTCTCGGTCGCGCCGGGCCGCTGGTTCGCGGCGTCCCAGATCCGGCCGAGCGTGACGGTGGAGCCGGCCACGGCCCCAGTAACGGCCGGTGCCCTGATGTCGTTGCGCTTCCTGGGCGGCGTGGGCGTGGCCGCCGGGGCCACCTTGCCGCCCAGCTTGAACGCCCACAGGTGGTCGCCGCGGGGGATGTCCGGATACGGCAGCCCGTTGCCGCCGGCCAGGACCGCGAGGTACTGCTCGCCGTCGATCTCGTAGCTGATCGGGCTGGTGTGCACGCCGGCGCCGCACTGGAAGCTCCACAGGATCCGGCCGTCGGTGTCGTCCATGGCGTGCAGCAGCCCGTCGGGCCCGCCCTGGAACATCACCCGGCCGCCGGTGGTGAGGATGCCGTTGCCGTGCGCCAGCGACCACTCGCGGTCGAGGGTCCACACCGGCTCGTTGGTGCGCGGGTCCACGGCCGCGATGCCGCCCGCGAAGTACTCGCCCAGCGGGCGCGAGGTGTTGACCCGGCCGTCGTGGGTGTTGGAGAAGCCGGAGTTGATCAGCCCGTACCCGACGTAGATCCAGCCCGTGTGCGGGTTGTACGACAGGTGCGCCCAGTCCGCGCCGCCGCCCGCGCCCGGGAAGATGATCGTGGCCCGGTCCCAGTGCGGCGTGTAGAGGCCGCCCCAGGCGTAGAACGGCACCGGCCTGGTCGCCTTCCCGAACTCGGGCGCCTGCGTGATGAACGGCTCGCCGCCGGGGAAGGGCTGCGTCGGCGCGGTCTTCTGCCGGGGGTCCTGCGGCACGGGGCGTTCCTCCACGCCGTGCAGCGGCTCGCCGCTCTCCCGGTCGAGGATGTAGAACATGCCGGCCTTGCTGCCGTAGACGACGGCCCTGCGCAGTCTGCCCTTGACCTTGATGTCCACGAGCACGGGCGCCATGACGTTGTCCAGGTCCCAGATGTCGTGGTGCACCGACTGGAAGTGCCACCTGCGCTTGCCGGTCTTGGCCTCGATGGCCACGATCGAGTTGGCGAACAGGTTGTCGCCGCCCCGGCCGGAGCCGTCCAGGCGCGGGTAGGAGCCGCCGAACGTCCAGTAGACCAGGCCCAGCTCCGGGTCGACGGCCGGGTGGATCCACGGCACCGCGCCGCCGGTCTTCCAGGACTCGCCCTCCCAGGTGTCGTTGCCGAACTGGCCCTCGCCGGGGCACGCCCAGAAGGTCCAGGCGACCTCGCCGGTGGCGGCCGTGAGCGCGTACGCCCGGCCGCGCGCGCCGCCGGTGCTGCCCTGCATGCCGACGTAGATCAGCCCGTCGTGGTAGACGACGGCGCCGGCCAGGGTGCCGGTCAGGCCGCCGCACTGGCCGTTCTGCGGGTCGCAGCCGCCGGTGTCGCCGCCGCCCTCGTCGTCGGTGATGAGCCGGCGCTGCCAGGCGACCTGGCCGGTGTCCTTCTTCAAGGCGTAGACGATGTTGGCGCCCGAGGTGGAGAAGACCAGGCCCTCGCCGAGGGCGACGCCGCGCATGTTGGTCTGCCTGGTGCCGAGGTTGGTCTTCCACTTGATCGCGCCGGTCCGGCCGTCCACGGCGAAGACGTTCTGCTGCGTGGTCTGCACGTACAGGACGCCGTTCTCGACGACGCAGGTGCTCTGCTGGTGCGCGGCGGTGCTGCCGCCCTCGAGGTTGACGTGCCAGGCGCCGCCCAGGCGGCTCAGGTTCCGGGCGGTGATCTGCTTGAGCGGGGAGTGGTTGTGGTTGCCCAGGTTGCCGCAGACCTTGGGGAAGTCCTTGCCGGCGACGCCGAGTGAGGCGGGCTGGCGTTCCGTGGCGGCCGTGGCGGGTTCCGCGACCGTGGCGGCGGTGGTCAGCGCCGCGGCCGCGCCGATGAGGAAGTTACGTCGTTCCACTGGCACCACACACCTTCGGCGGTCCGCTACATGGACCTATTGATCCATATGACGGACGCACCATAAGCCTCGGCCGAACGTGAAGGCAAGAGCTTGTCCTCGTGCCGGGCCGTGGTTACGCTCGAACCTCTTAGTGGACCATCCGATCCGTCTAGTGGATCGAGGCATGAGGTGCCCATGCGTACCAGACTGTCGATCGCCGCCCTCACCGGCGCGGCGGCACTCCTGCTCACCGCCACCGCTCCCGGCTCCGCCGCCGCACGCGAGGGGGCGCAGAACCTCGGCGACCCCGACTACGGCGTCTGCCGCGGCACCGACCCGCGCTGCTACCACGACTGGGGCAACTTCGACCCCGCCAAGGGCTACCGGCTGCTCGTCTACAGCCGCACCGCCGGCCCCCGCCACGCCCACCTCGGCACCCCGCTCGGCCCCGGGCTCAACCCGCCGCTCAACGACGACAACGTCGCGATCAAGGCCGTGCTCAAGCTGGGCCAGGACAACGGCTTCGCCGTCGACTACACCGAGGACGTCGCCCAGCTGTCCTCGGCGGGGCGGCTGCTGCCGTACAACGCGGTGATGTTCCTCAGCACCACGCGGGACACCCTCGACGACGCCGCGCAGACCGCGCTGCGGCAGTACATCCGGGCCGGGGGCGGGTTCGTCGGCGTGCACAACGCCTTCGGCACCGAGTACAACTGGCCCTGGTACGAAGGGCTGCTCGGCAACGCCAACTTCTACGACCACGCCGCCAACCAGCCGGGCACCGTCGTCACCGCCGACCGGCGCGACGCCTCCACCCAGGGGCTGCCGCAGCGCTGGGCCTTCACCGACGAGTGGTACAACCTCGTCCCGTTCCCCACGCGCGTCCGAGTCCTGGCCAAGGTGGACGAGAGCACGCTGGCCCGCGGCGTGCGCGGCAACCTCGGCCATCCCGGCCACGGCGGCGACCACCCGGTCAGCTGGTGCCAGTACTACGACGGCGGCAGGGCCTGGCTCACCACCCTCGGCCACGACGTCAAGGCGTGGACCGACGAGCCGCTCGACGGCGACCAGTACTTCGTGCAGCACCTGCTCGGCGGTGTGAAGTCCGTCATGGGCATGGCGCCCTTCTGCCGCTGAGCAGGTGCCGGCGGGTCACCAGGCGACGGGGAGCTCGTAGACGCCGTAGACCTGGCCGTCGTGCTTGAAGGGGATCTGGTCCAGGTCCGCCGCCAGGCGCAGGGACGGGATGCGCCGGTAGAGCGTGCTGTAGGCGACCTGCAGCTCCATCCGCGCCAGCGGCTGGCCCAGGCACTGGTGGACGCCGAAGCCGAAGGCCACGTGACGGCGGGCGTCGCGGCGGATGTCCAGCTCGTCGGGGTCGGGGAAGATCGCGGGGTCGCGGTTGGCGATGTCGTTGGCCATGATCATCCCCTCGCCCGCGCGGATGACCTGGCCGCCGATCTCGATGTCCGCCAGCGCGACCCGGCGGCGCCCGCTGTGGGTGATGTTGAGGTAGCGCAGCAGCTCCTCCACCGCGCTGGCGACCAGCCGTGGGTCGTCGTTGTGGCGCAGGAGGGCGAGCTGGCCCGGGTGCCGCAGGAGGGCGAGCGTGCCCAGGGCGATCATGTTGGCGGTGGTCTCGTGCCCGGCGATCAGCAGCAGCACGCCCATCTGGGCGGCCTCCTGCCGGGTCATCTCACCGGCCTTGACCCGCTCGGCCAGCTTCGACAGCAGGTCGTCCGCCGGGTCGGCGAGCTTCTCGCCCATCAGGGAGTCCAGGTACTCGAACAGCCTCGCGCCGGCGGCGGCCCGCTCCTCGGGCGGCGTGCTGCGCCTGATGACGGTCTTGCTGTTCTCCTGGAAGAAGTCGTGGTCGGCGTACGGCACGCCGAGCAGCGCGCAGATCACCAGCGAGGGCACCGGCAGGGCGAACGCCTCCACCAGGTCCACCGGATTCGGGCCGGCCAGCAGGTCGTCGATCAGGTCGTCCACGATCTTCTGCACGGCCGGGCGCAGGGACTCCGTCCGCCTGACGGTGAACTGGGCCTGCACCATCCGCCGCAGCCGGGAGTGCTCGGGGTCGTCCATCATGATGAAGCTGATCGTGCCGCCGGCGCCGATGCGGGGCGCCTGGATCGGGTAGCCGGGGCGGGTGACGTCGGCGCTGACCCTGGGGTCGGCCAGCAGCGCCCGCTGCTCGGCGTACGTGGTCACCAGCCACGGGGTGCTGCCGTCCCACAACCTGACCTTGGCCAGCGGCCCCTCCTTCTGCAGGTCGCGCAGGGGCGGCGGCGGGTCGAACGGGCAGCCCGCCGCTCTGGCCATGGGAAACTCGTGGATCTCGGTCATCGCCGGCTTCCTTCGCGTGAGGTGGTCCGGCCGCCGGGCCCCATGATGGGTGCTGTGACAGGTGCTGTCCACAGTCCGACGGTCGCGTCGATCAGCCCGGTCGCCGTGTCGTGCCAGTCGGCACGGGTCGTGGGCGTGTCCTCGGCCAGCGCGCGTTCGCGCTCGGCGCACACGTGCGCCATGAGGTGGCTCGTCATGTCCCTGCGCTCGGCCCGTACGTCGGGCGGCAGCTCGGGCAGGGTGACCGGGCGCACCAGGCACGCCACCCAGTCGCGTACCTCGCCGGACCCGGCCGTCTCGGCCAGCATGCGGCGGCGGACGCGTTCGATCCGCTCGATGTGCTTGCGCACGATCGCGCGTACCAGGTCGGTCTTCGTGCCGAAGTGGTAGCCGACGGCGGCGTTGTTGCCCTGCCCGGCGGCCTCGCTGACCTGCCGGTTGGAGACGGCGAACACCCCGTGCTCGGCGAACAGCCGCTCGGCCGCCGTCAGGATCTGCTCGCGGGTCGCGCAGGCCCGCTCGGCCCGCACCGTCATGGTCGCCGCCGAGCCGGACCGTACGGCCCTCGCGGCTCGAAGGCGCGGCTCTCACCGCATCCTTGACCCACCATGACCTCCCCGAGTGGACCCCTTCCGCCAGCCAACCAGGTGGGGATACGTAAGTCAAGCGACTGATTTAATAGGGTGGCCAAAAGTGTCGGCGGCGATGGTTAATGTCCCCGCTGTGGATCACTGCGGAGAGATCGAGAAGCTGATCGTCGCACGCCAGGCCGACCGGCTCGCCGAGCAGGTCAAGGCGCTGGACGAGCAGGGGCGCAAGGAGGTCGCCGCCCGATTGCCGGAGCTGCTGAAGGAGCTGCGCGCCCGGTTCGACCGGTGGGACGACGGCCTGGTCGCCTACGGCAGCGCCTTGCGGGTGGCGGGCGCGGCCACCTTCGGCGGGGCGGCGGCCGTGGCGTCCTGGCTCTACCGGCGCGACTTCGCGCCGCAGTGGGCCGGCCCCGACGCCGACGTCGGCCTCGTCCTGGCGGTGCTCGCCGATCGGCC
>NZ_JBSFTC010000095.1:0-36399 GCF_053590415.1 Nonomuraea sp. NPDC003201 | reverse complement strand
TAAGCCCAGGCGGCGGCCGCCCCCCCCCCCCGGGGCCCCCCCCCACGCCTCTTTATCATCAAGCAGGATTGATGGATGATTTCTTGGCGGTTGAGCAGAACCTGCTCGCCGAGCTTGTCCGGGAGACAATGGAGCTGCCTTACGAGGACCTGCCGGACTGGCGGTCGCTTCACCACCGGCTCGCGGGCGTCGACGTCACTCGGGGCATCTTGGCCGAACACGAGCTCGACCGGGCCGCGGAGACCCTCAGGTCGCTCCTGCTGAGACGCGCTCACGCGATGAGCGAGCAGAGATTCCGCTCGCCCGACACGATGCTCCGGACGGTACTGCCCAGCGGGTGCGAGCTCGACCACAGCTATGAACGGAACATGACGGCTTCTCACCTGGAGGCACGGCTGGCTGCTGCCGTGGCGGAGCATGTTCCCACCGGATGGGCGCTGGAGAGCGTCGCTTTCTCCAGCGGAATGGCCGCACTCACCCATGTGCTGCAATCGCTCATTCATATGATGCACCCGACCGAGGCACACCCGTTGAGAATCGCGTACTGGGGTGACTACTTCGAAACCGACCTCCTCCTGGAGTACCTTGCGTCTTCCGCCGTCTCTCACGAGAAGATCCCGCCGTCGGCGTCGACGGACCCGGCATCGTTTTCCGGCGCCGACGTGCTCCTCATCGAGCCGGTTCGTTACAGCCGCACTCTGGATGTTCTGCCGCTGCGGCGGTGGCTGCGCGCCTGGGCGGAAGATCCGGCTCGCCCCCGGGTGGTGATCGCGGATACCACGCTGATCTCCCCGGCCTGGCCGATGCGGCAGGTGCTGGAAGCGATGGCGGGTCGTGACGCTGTCACGTTCATCGAAGTGCGCTCGGCGCTCAAACTCGACCAGCAGGGGCTGGAGCTGGCCAATCTCGGCGTCGCCAATGTCCTCCATCATCAAGGGATGGTCGGCGGGGTGCCGCGGGCGGGCGAACTGGCGAAAGTGCTGCGGCTGGTGCGTGGAGTGACCGGTGCCGGGCCGAGCGCCGCCGATATCGCGGCGCTGGACGCTCCCTTCCTGTTCCGCCCGGCCTGGCATCGACGGCACGCGGGCCAGGTGTACGCCAACAATCGGTATGTCGCCGAGAGACTGGCAACGGTCAGCGGCGTGTTCAGCTCGGTGGTCCACCCCTCGCTGGCCTCGGAGAACGACATCATCCGCGACGCCCCGTTCGTCATCATCGAATTGGCCGAGGACAGCGTCGAGGACAGCGTGGCCAATCATGGGTTCGTCCTGGGTGTGCTGCGCCACGTGGCCGCCACCCGAGGAATCCGCCTCGTCCACGGCGCGAGCTTCGGTTTCCGATCGCACCGGTTCGACGCGGTCATCCCGCGTGTCAGCCAGCCGCGCGGTCTGCTCAAATTCGCCGCGGGATCAAGAAGGGGACCATTCCTCGACACCGCAGCCGACATCCTGGCCGAGATCGGCCGCGTCGCGGGAATGGATGCCCTGCGAGCGCTTTATCCGGACGTGAAGGAGATCCCCCTCCTACCCGCTGAGGCGGACGCCGAGGAGCAGCCGTGAACCACCTTGCGCTGTCGGACCCCATTCGGGAGAACAAGAGGACGGTCGGCATTCTCGTCGGGCTGGCCATGGTGCAATGGGGGGCGGAAGCGTTGATCCCATGGTCGCTGGGCAGAATTCTCGCGATTCTGATCGACACGACCTCCGGCCTTGTGGGCTCGATTGCGCTCCTGGCAATGCTGGCGGCGGTCACCGTCGCCGCGTCGATCACCCGTTATGTCGTGGCTGCCAAGTTGAAGATCCGGGTGTCATTCGACTTGAAGGCCCGTCTGGGCGATCGGGTCACCAGAGGGGTGCAGGGCTCCACGGGGGAGCTGGGCACCTCGGTCAACTCCGACACCGACGCGATCGGAGGCTTCCCGAATGCCATCGCACGGCTGCTCGGTTCGATCGCCGCGATGGCGGTGATCGCCACGTACCTGCTCGCGGAGTCCCTGGCGCTCGGCGGGGCCGTCCTGCTCGGCGTCGTGCTCGTCTCCCTCCTCACCACAAGGATCGCGGTGCCGCTGGAGGGCCGGCAGCGGGCCCACAGGAAACTCCTCGGCACGCTGAACGAACTGGGGGTCGACCTCGCGGGAGGGCTGCGGGTGCTCCGTGGTCTCGGGGCGCAGGCCACCTTCGAGGAGCACTACCGGGTCGTGTCGAAGCAGACACTCCGAGCGGGCGTAGCGGTGGGAGGCACCCAAGCACTGCTGTCGGCCTCCGCCGTCTTCCTGCCGAACCTGCTGCTCATTCTGGTCACCTGGGCCGGCGGACGACTGGCGCTGAGCGGCGAGATCGAACCGGGCGCACTGGTCGCGTTCTGTGCCGCGGCGGTGTTCCTGGTCGAGCCCGTTGGATCGGTCGCAGACTTTGTGAGAACCCGGGCCGGGGCATTGGTCGCGACAGAGAATTACAACGCCTGCTTGGGAGGCCCCGACCGGGAGCGGCTTCCCGTAGACGAACCGGGCGTGCTCACGGGTGAACTGACCACACCTCGTACGGGAATCGTGGTCCGACCGGGAGAGCTGGTCGTCGTCGTTCCCGAATCACCAGCCGACGAGACGCGGATCGCGGAACACCTGGCGGGGCTGCGAGCCGATGATCCCGCCTGGCGAGCCTCGATCGGCGGCACCGCGCTGGCCGAAGCCCCTCGCTCCGACGTACGCAAGACGGTGCTCTATCACGGCGCGCAGCCGTTCCTCTTCTCCGGAACCATCCGTGAGGCCGTTGAATCGACCGGTGGTCTCAGCGATGACGAAGTGCTGGAGGCCCTGCGCGCAGCCGTCTGCGACGACCTGCTGACCATGAGCTCCGAAGGCCTGGACCTGACGGTGGGACCGCAGGCACGCAATCTGTCGGGCGGTCAGCGCCAGCGGCTGGCGCTCGCCTCCGCTCTCGCACGTCAGAGCCCCTATCTGGTCATGGTGCGCCCGACAGAGGCACTGGACAGCGCCACCGAGCAGGAGGTCGCGTCGCGTCTACGCTCCTTCCGGCAGAAATCGGGCACCGTGGTGCTGACCCGGAGCCCGGCGTTCCTGGAGCTTGCCGATCGGGTGCTCTACCTGGAACGCGACCTCGTCAGCGGAACCCACCGTCAGCTGCTGACGACCTGCAAGACCTACCGAGCCGTAGTCGCACGGGAGATCCAGGATGTCTGACGCCACCCTGCCGACAGCCGACAACGCGAGGATCCGCGCCGAAGTCCTGCGGCTGCTGAGGTCCAACCGCGGCACACTGGGCGCCGTCGTCTGCCTATACCTTGTGGCGGTGGCCGTCGGGCTGGTGCCGCCGATGCTCCTTGGCGATGTCGTCGACAGCATCGCGCACAGGTCGCCAGGAGTTCCCCTTGACCTCGCCGTCGTGGGAATCGCGGCGTGTGTCCTGCTCCAGGGCGTCCTGGTGTTCTTCGCCAGGAAGTCGGCCTTCAGGCTGGGCGAGAGAGTGTTCGCCGATCTGCGCGAGACGTTCGTCAGCCGCGTTCTGCGGATGCCGTTGCAGCGGGTCGAGAGCGTGGGGACGGGTGAGATCCTTTCGCGGTCCACCAACGACATGGAGGTCATCCATGAGGTCGTGAGATCCGGGTTGCCGGAGACGGTCGCCGCGCTGCTCACGCTGGTGCTCACGGTCACCGCTTCCTTCGTGGCCAACCCTCTCCTGGGCTGGACGGTGCTGGTCGGTGTTCCGATCATCGTGGTGGCGACGCGCAGGTATGCCAAGCGGCTCCGGAAGGCCTATCAGGCCGAACTCGCCGCCCAGTCACGGCTGTCGACCCTGGTGCTGGAGACCGCGCAGGGCGCGCAGGTGGTAGAGGCGTTCGACCTTGGCGGCCGGCGTGGCCGACTGATCGCTTCCGGCGTGGCCGAGGCCAGGGAAGCTGCTGTCACCCCTGTCGATCTGTCGGCCCGGTGGTTTCCCCTCGTACAGATCGGCTATTTCCTGCCCTTGGTCGTCACCGCCGGCGTCGGAGCGTGGATGGTCGGCATCGGGCTGGCGGACGTCGGCGAGGTGACGACCGTTGTCCTCTACACGCAAGCCCTGATCGGGCCGCTCGACGACCTCGCCGACTGGTTCGACGAGTTCCAGAGCGGCTCAGCCGGGCTGGCCAGAATCGTCGGAGTGCCCGAGACGCCGTGGGAGATCGAGGGGTCCGGCCCCGAACCGATCGACCGATCGGTAGTGGTGGAAGGCGTGACCTTCGCGTACAAGCCGGGCCATCCCGTGGTCGAAGACGCCCACCTGCGCATCGAACACGGCACAAGAACGGCCATCGTGGGCCCGTCGGGAGCAGGCAAAACCACCCTGGCTCTGCTCATGGCCGGAGTCCAGCCCGCGTCGCAGGGACGCATACTTGTCGGCGGCACCGACATCGCCAGTTTTCCGCCAAGCGTTCTGCGCCGCCACATCGCGCTGGTCACTCAGGAAGACCACGTCTTCAAACGGAGCGCCGCGGCCAACCTGCGCCTGTTCATGCCCACAGCCACCGACGAGCAGGTGACCGCCGCTTTGGAAGCCACCGGCGCGATGTCCTGGATCTCGCGGTTGGACGGAGGTATCGACGCCGAGTTGGGAGAAGAGGCGTATGTCCCGACTCCAGCGGAGTCGCAGCAACTCGCCTTGGCTCGAATCCTGCTGAACCCCCCGGCGATCCTCATTCTCGACGAGGCCACCTCCGCGCTCCCCAGAACGACGCAGCGGCGGCTGGACGACGTGCTCCGCCGCTCACTTAGTGGCCACACGGTCATCCAGATCGCTCACAAGCTGGACACGGCCGCCCAGGCGGACCAGATCATCGCCATGTCGGGCGGCCGTATCGCTGAGGTGGGCTCCCATGACGAGCTGCTCCGCCGCGACGACATTTACGCAAGGCTGTGGCGCGTCTGGGACACCGGCAGCAGCCTGGAGCACACGCCGAATGCCTGAGCAGGAAGCGTGGTCGGCGCTACCGCTCGTGATGGTCCGCATGCCCGTCCTGCCGTACGACATGCAGGACCACAGCCACGAGGGGGATCCCATCCTCCGGCTGTGGTCGAACGCCGTCCTGGCCGAGGCTGTCTGGGTGGCCAACCCGCGCTTCGCGAGCCGCCTGGATCTCTATGCGTCGGGAGCCTGGCAGCCTGATCCCGAGGCCCGGCAGCGCATGCAGCGGACCTTCCTCAAGTACGTCAACCGTATGAGCCATCGTCCCACGCCCTTCGGGCTGTTCGCCGCCACGGGCTTCACCACCTGGGGCGCGGACCAGGGCGAGATCCGCCCACGCGCCTTCACCAAGCGGGTCAGGTTGGACGCCACCGTGGCGTGCCGTCTCGCTGACAGCACCGCTGCCACGGTCGAGGTGAACCCGAGCCGGCGGGTGACCGCGCGGCGGATCCTGTTCGCACCGCCCGGGAACAACGTGACCATGTGTTCGGTACGACGGATGCCCGTCGTCGACACGATCTGCGACTACTGCACCGAGCCACGCGACATCGACTCTGTCGTCGAACTGGTGCACATCACGGACCCAGGGATCCTCGATCCTCGCGCCTTTGTCAACCGGCTGCGGGAGGGCGGGTTGCTGGTGAGCTCTGCACGTCGACCTGCGCCGCATGAGTTGGACTACCGGGTTCCCCTGCTGCATCAGATCGAGCAATCCCCTCTCGGGGAGGGGATCGACGCGGTCAAGAAGGCGACTGAGGTCTTTGACTGGCGGGATGCCCGCGCGTGCCTGGCCATGGATCTGGCCATGTCCGTGGACGGCCGAGCGCCGAACGCGCTGAAGCACGCCCTGCTCGCGGCCATGCCGGTCCTCCTGCGGTTGGCCATGGCGCAAGAGCCGGACCAGTGGATCGCCGACTTCGCAGAGAGGTTCGCACGACGTTTCGGGCATGAGGAGGTCCCCTTTGAGCGAGTGCTGGACGAGGAACGGCCACCGCCACCAGGCGTGGCCGATTCCTTGCGGCTGACAGCGCTCCGGGCTTCCCTGATCCGGCGTGCGGCAGCGAACAGGGTCTCGATCGTTCCGGAGGACGTCGCCACCCTGCCCGTTCTGAGCCGGGCTGCCGTGTCGTACGACGTCTTCGTCCAACGGACCAAGACGGGCGATCCCCGGGACCCGGGCTGGGTGCTGGGGCCACGAGGATTGGCCGGCCCCGGCGGCCGGGCCTTTTCACGCTTCGCCGGACTGGACCCGCGGGTAGAGGAACATGTCGCGGCGGCGGTGCGTCATGAGGGCTCGGAGGCGCTTTTCCTGACCATCGACTATTGGCAGGACGCTTTGCGCAACCTCGCCACCGGCTGTTCTCCCTACGAAGGGCTGCTCGCCTGGTCGTCGGCTCCCTCTACCGCGGAACGGCCCGTGACACGACCCGCCGACCTGGTGGTCGGTGTCTCGGATGGCGTGCCGTACCTGCGGTCGCGGACTGACGGGCGCAAGGTCGTCGCACGTACCCACCACCTGGTCAATACCGGTGACGCGCCCCCACTACTGGATTTCGCCCATCGGGTGTCCGCCTTCGGCACTGCCGTTCCCGGCTGGGACTGGGGCGCCCTGCCCGCGACGAACAGTGCGCTGCCGCGGGTGGAGATCGGCGATCTGATCGTCTCCCCGGCCAGGTGGCGGATCGACGCAGCGCTCGGCGGCCCGGCGATACCCAGGTACGTGCATGTCGGGGAGGGCGATACCCGGCTTCTGCTCGACCTTGAAAATCCCCTGCACCGGGACCTTCTCGCGGACGAAAGGCGCCGTGGACGTGAATGGGTCGAGGAGTCCTTTGTCAGCGAGATGGCTGACCGCCCCGTCGAATTCGTCGTCACCATGGTCAACACGGAACATCCCCGCATACCGGCGGACGTCTCCCAGGTGACCGAGCCGGTCGTGCACCTTCCTGGCGACCGGTGGTGGGCCTTCCACATCGTCGCGGATCCCGATGACGAGGACGAGGTGATCCGTGTCCTCGGTAACCATCTTGAGCGCCGGAAGGCGCAGTGGTTCTTCGTCCGGTACGACGATCCCGTCCGGCATCTCCGAATCAGGATCCGGAGCGAGGACACGAATGTCATCGAAATGAGTCAGGTGCTTCGGGTACTGGCCGGCAGGGATCTCGTCACCACCTTCTCCATTGAGCCCTACCGCCCGGAGATTCGCCGATATGGGGGTGCTGAAAGCCTGGAAGCCTGCGAACGCTCCTTCTGCGAAGACAGCAGATCCGCACTCGCCTGCCTCAGGCCGCTCCGGCAGGCGCAACAGGACAGGGCCTTGCTGGCGGCCGCCTTGACCCATCTCTATCTCGGCTCTTTGCGCGCTCCTGCTGATGTCGTCACTGAGGTGCTGACCCGTATGAGCGCGGGGCCGCCGGCTCGGAAGGTGTCACGACGGCGCGCGCATGAGGCCCGCAAGGAGCTCATGAACTTGCTGACGGAGGGGCAAGCGCCCTGGCTCACGCACATTCGAGGGTTGTATGAAACCCGCACGGCGGACAGCCCCTCAGATTTGGCCGACAATATCGGCGTGGTCCGCAGCCTGACCCATATGCATCTGAACAGACGCGGCATAATGCCGGCCGATGAGCAGGTGGGAGCGCTGTGGCTACTGGAGACTCGGCGACGGCTTTCGGGCCGCCATCACTCCAGTAGGGCGGACAGGCGATCTCAGCGAATCTTCCGGTAGCCAGTTGTGCTCGAAATGGGCAAGGACAAGAACAGCGCGGGCGATGCCGCCGATTACGTTGGGGCCGTCGGTGATGCGCTGGAGGTTCCTCCAGCGGCCTTTGAGCGGCGAGCGGCGAACCGGCTCCTCCAGATCGCCCAGGACGAGTCGACCATCGAGCTCGGGCCGCGGCTCGGGCGGCGCAAGGCGTGCCAGGCGGCTGAGTTTCCGCAGGCCACCTGGTACCGCAAGAACCGCCGAAGCCCAGCTCAGGTCCACCCGGTCAGAGCGCCCGAGCGACCGGAGCTTCGCTGTTGCCTATTCAGAAGTCGCGGTTCCCGACCGAGAAGTCGCGGTTCCCGACTGAGAAGTCGCGGTTACCGACCGAGAAGTCTCGGTTACCGGCTGAGAAGTCGCGGTTCTCGGCGTTCGCCGGAGCGGCGGCGAACGCGAGTCCAGCCCCGGCAAACGCCAAAGTCGCGGCCAGGGCGAGAACGCTCTTGCGCACTTTTCCTCCTGATGCTCGTGTCTCTCGATCTCCTGCAGTGGATCGTACGGAGAGCTGGAATGCCGGACTATCCGATAAGTGAACGGCCTGCAGCGCGATCCGGATACCGGACGATCGTTTCCGGGACGGGCCACGCGTCACGGGCGGACCGTTCAGCCACAGTCAGTGGCGAGCACCTGGACCTCATAGCGCCCTTCAACCGGTCGGACGCGTCTCGCATCCTCAAGCGTCGCCTTCACTGTCGTCCTCGACGTGTGACGGAGGGCGCGTGACCGTAGGTCTGGCGGTAGAGGGAGGCGAACCGGCTCAGATGCACGAAACCCCAGCGGAGCGCCACCTCTGTAACAGTAGTCCGGCCGCCTGTCGCTGCGATGTGGACGAGATCGGCGTGAGCCCGGGCCAGCCGTACGTTGCGCAGATAGGCCATGGGCGTTGTCTGCAGGTGTTCGCGGAAGCCCGATTGAAGGGTACGGACGCTCACCCTGGCCGCAGTGGCGATGTCTCTTAGGGTGATCGGCTCAGCGGCGTGCTCTTCGCAGAAGTGGCGCGCGCGTCGAAGCGCCGCGGAGGTCGATGCGGCACTGGGCTCGCCGAGATCGGCAGAGTAGGTATGGGGCTGTGAGCCGAGCATGGTGTGCAGCAAAAACTGCTCGAAATGGTGTTCGGCGAGAGATGAGGCCGCAAAGGGGAACGGTATTCCCGCCGTAGCGGGGAGGGAAAGTGCGGTGAGTGCTCGGCCCAGGGGGCTCCCATCGGTGACTTGTGGCTCGAAGTGCATGTCTTCCTTCGGGGCGTCACCGAGCTGATCCTCAAGGAGGCGATCGACAAGCACCTCAGGAATCTGGATGATCATGACATCGTGATCGACGCTCCAGTTCATGTCGATGCGCTGCCGGGGGCCGATGATGGTAAGTGGTGCGGCGACGTCCTGGCGCCCGACCGTTAATCTGCCACCGCCGGTCAACGGCACGTGAATGTTGTAGAAGTCGGGCAGCGCTGGTACTTCGACACGGATTTCGGCCCCGTACGCCAGTGTGTGCAAGACGATGTTCCCGCGGTGCAGAAGCCTGTACCGGCCACCGTTTGAATGGCTTTTGATGACCCTGAGGCCGTGCGGCGAGAAGTTCTGCGAGACCTGCGCTCGCATTTCCTCTACGTCGCCTTTGAATATCAAGGGTTGTGCGGATGGACTCGGGAGGCTTCCCGAGCTCTGTGATCTCAATTCATTCATGGTCTTGATCCCCCTGCTCCCGTGGCTGGACCTACCCAATTGGCCGGACAGAGGTGTGTCAAGCGACCCGGCCCGCAGGAGCCGACCATGTCACCTTCTGAGCGTGCCTCGTCGCCTATCGAGGGTCGCCCGCGTGGCCTCGCTCGGAAGGGCGGGTCCGCCGCGCGGTGGAGACGGCGTGTCCGGCCCTGATCGAGCTCGCTCTGGCGACCCGGGCCGAGCCGGAGGGTGAGCTGCGCCGACGCGCGGACGCCCAGTTCGTCCAGGAGAACGTGCCCGAGCGGATCGAGCAACCCGCCGACACCTGATCCCCCTCGTCGAGGTCATGGGCAACGGGCGGTCAGGACGGGCTCGACGTGGATCTCACCGGCACGCAGGCTCCGGACACCACGCCAGGTACCGTCCACCAGCAGGGCGCCGGTCCTGGCGCCATTGCCCGGAGGCAACGGGACCGGTGGTTGTCCGTGATCGCGTGCGATAACAGCAGGGCAGGAAGCGGCACCACGCGGGGGTGTCCGGGTCAGGCCTCGGTGCGTCGGGCAGGTCGGACAGTTCACGTCCTTCCTGATGACGCCTCCCGCACCAAGGGCGGGTGTGGCCGTCACCAGGCGGCACCCGTCATCGGTCGTGCGTGGCGACATGGCATTGGCGTGAGTCCCGGGCGGCGCAGGGCGCGGATGGCCGGCGCTCTCTGCGCCCCAGGACAGGGGAGAGTTTCGCCGCTGGGTGGAGTGGCCTCAGGGCAGTTGGTCAGGGGTCGCCGTCAGACCGAAGTAGATGCGCGGAGCGCCGTCCAGCCGGACCTTGACCTTGCCGTCGCGGGCGGTGAGCCGTCGTTCCCTGCCGATGCAGTCGAGCTCCCTCACCGAGCTCCCGGCGGCGGCCACCTTCAGGTCCGTCTTGGTCGGCCAGCCGTCCACCCACGGTTCCGGTGCGGCGAACCAGGTGGAGCCCGGCGCGTGGTCGGTGTTGAGCAGGTATCCGTCCTTCCTGCTCCACAGGATCGAGACGGGTCCTTCCGGCGTGCTGAACAGCAGTCCCTTCAGGTCGGGGTCGGCCGGCTTCAACCAGCGTACGAACGTCGCCCTGTCCAGCACCTGCGCGGCCGTGGCGTAGGCGAGCATGGACGGCTTGGCGCTGGTGTCGCGGTTCATGAGCCCGTAGTGGTATTCGGGGTTGGCCGGGTCGGCCATCTGCGGCTTGCCGAGGACGCTGTCGTGCAGCTGGTACCAGTTCACGCAGCGCACCCCCTCGGCCTTGGCCAGCGCCAAGGTGAGCAGGACGTTCTCCGCGGCCTGCCGGTAGGTGTCGTGCCACCAGCTGTTCGGCTTCGTGCAGGCGTAGGCCTCGGTCAGCCACAGCTCCTTGTGCCCGTACTCCGCGATCATCTCGCGGGCCTTGCGCAGGCCGCCGAGGAAGTTCCAGTAGGAGCCGTTGTTGCCCTGCGTCCATTCCTCAGGAGGCGGCGCGTAGTCCGGCGTGAAGTTGCCCCTGCCCGGATGGAAGGCGAACCCGTCGATGAGGTCCCAGCCGCCGGCGTCGTGGAAGTTCTTGGTCCAGACGTGATCCATGCCGGCCAGGCCGGCGTTGAGCACCTTGGTGGGCGCTCCCGCGGCGGTCAGCCGGTCGCGTACCGGGCGTAGTCCGTCCCGCACGTAGGCGGCGGCGGTCTCGCCGCTCATCCATGGCTTGTTCACCTCGTTGGCGACCTCGAAGTAGCCGGCGCCCGACCCGATCGCCTTCTGCGTGTTCGTGTCGGCCCAGGCGGCGACCTCGGCGGCCGTTCCGCCCAGGGGGATCCCGGCGAGCTCGATGTTGTGACTGATCCCCGCCGCGTCGAGGGTGGCGGGTGGGAGACCCGGCCCGCCGTCGTAGGAGATGCGGACACGCTGGATGCCCAGGCGTTTCATCAGTCCCACGACGGCGGCGGTATCGGGCTTGAGCAGCCACGGGTAGTTGGCGATGCCGAACATGCTGTCGGCGCCCGCCTGGTAGGTGTGCGGCGGCAGGACGGCGAGGTTGGTGCGGGCGAACGCGCTGTCGGTGCCCGCGGTGGCGCTCACCTCGGTGAACACGATCCCGCGGGGTGGCGAGGTGACGGTGAAGGTCTGTCTCCACGCGGCTCCCGCCGCGACCGTGCCGGTCACGCTGCCACTGGCCAGCGTCCTGCCGTCGAAGTCGCGCGCCCACCACGACAGCTTCACGGTGCGGGCGGTGTTCCCCCCGTTGGCGACCTCCGCGTGCAGGGCCATCGGCCGGCCGCCGGCGTCCCAGAGGGAGAAGGGCTGGTCGGTCCAGACCTCCACACCGAGTGGAAGGCCCGCACCCATGGTGCCGCCCGCCGCGGGCCGCATCGAGCCGAGCACCAGGTCGGCCTCCGTCACGGCCGCGCTCGCGGTCCCGGTGCCCGGCGCGTGGATCCAGGTGGCGTTGGTCCAGGCAGGGGTGGTGGTGGCCAGCCGGAAGTAGGCGCGGGTGTCGGCCCAGGTCTCCTGGTAGACGACCCCGGCATTGCTTTCGTACGGCACTCCTCCCCCGTCGTCGCGGTTCCACGTCGTCAGCGCGGCGAAGGACTCGGGCGCCGACGGAGAGACGACGGTGCGGCCGAGCATGAAACCGGCCGGGATCAGCGTGGTCGAGCCGCCGACCTCCCAGCGGAGCTTCGCGCGGTGCGGCGCGACGCTGAAGACGCCGCGGACGGTGATTCCCGCGGCCGTGCCGGGGAGCGTGTAGTCGACCTGGATGGCCTGCGTGCCGTCCTGGAGCGTGATGAGCGACGGCGTTCCGCCGGTGGTGCGCTGGATGCCGGTGACGGAGTCCTTGGCCATGAACCCGGTGAGCCTGACCCGCTCGACGCCACCGCCGTCGCGGACGGTGATGCCGCCGTCGGTGGCCGCGGTCAGCGTGATGCCGTCGGCGGAGATCGAAGGGGTGTCGGCCTGGGCTTGTGCCGCGGGAACCAGCGCCCCTGCGAGTCCGGCCGCTACGGCTCCGCCGAGGAAGCGGCGTCGGGGGATGTCGGACATGAAGATCTCTTCCCTGTCGACCTAATGCGGATTAGGAAGAGGTGTACTCCGGCCGGAACAAGAGTGTCAAGGGTGATTTGTGTGCATCACGTAATCTGCTGGTAACGCCTTGACACGTCTTCCTAATGCGGATTAGATGCCACCTAATCCGCATTAACCCAGAGGAGTAGCCATGGATGTGCCAGCCCCCAGAAGGTGGATGGCGGGGGCGCTCATGCTCGCCGCCGCGACGGCGGGCTGCTCGTCCGGCTCGTCGGGTGAGGACTCGGGCAAGACCACGATCACCGTGGCGGGCATGCCTCCCACGACCGCCGCGAAGACCCGCGCGCAGTTCCTCGACGCGGTCGCCGCGTTCGAGAAGGCCAACCCCACCATCAAGATCAAGCCGACCGACACGCAGTGGGACGCCAGGACGTTCGCGACCAGGCTGGCCGGCGGAAACGCGGAGACGGTGCTGACCGTGCCGCTCACCGAGCCGCCGGGGCTCATCGCCCGGCGCCAGGTCGCCGACCTCAGCGCCGAGATCAAGAGCCTGCCGCACGCGGGAGACTTCGACCCCCGCGCGCTGGCTCCCGCGACCGGCGCGGACGGCAAGGTCTACGGCCTGCCCGTCACCGAGTACGCGCTGGGCCTGGTCTACAACCGCGCCCTGTTCACGAAGGCGGGGCTCGACCCGGACCGGCCACCCGCCACATGGGACGAGGTCAGAGCGGCGGCCAAGAAGATCGCCGGGACGGGAGCCGCGGGGTACACGCAGATGACGGTCAAGAACACCGGCGGCTGGATCCTGACCGCGATGACCTACTCCTTCGGCGGGCGGATGGAGAAGCAGGAAGGCGACAGGTACGTGCCCTCGCTCCTGGACGGCCCGGCGGAGCAGGCGCTCCGGCACCTGTCCACGATGCGGTGGCAGGACGACTCCATGGGCGCCAACCAACTGCGCACCCAGCAGGACGCGGAGCGCGACTTCGCCGCCGGAAAGATCGGCATGATGATCGGCACCGTCAACAGCTACAGCCGCTACACCACCCTCTACTCCGGCAAGCCGGACGACTTCGGCATCGCGGCGCTGCCGCAGCAGGGCGGCAAGGCGACACTGCTGGGCGGGCTGGTCGCGGCCGTCAACGCCAAAGCCACGGCCGCGCAGCGAGCCGCCGCGGTGAAGTGGATCGACTTCTACTACCTCAAACCCACCTACGACCCGGCCGCCGCCGAGCAGCTGGCCGTGGCCAACGCCGCGGACAAGCTGGCCGTCGGCCTGCCCACGCTGCCGTTCTACGGCACGTCGGTGTCAGGCCCGGTGAACGCCGCGATCGCCAAGCACGGCAACATCCCGGTGTCGAACTTCGCGCCCTACGTGAAGGACACCGACAAGCTGGAGTACGTCGTCGAACCCCCCGTCGCCGCCCAGGACCTGTACGGCGCACTCGACACCGCCGTGCAGGCCGTTCTGACCCGCAAGGACGCCGACCCGCGCGACGAGCTGACCAAGGCGGCGGCGCGGGTCGCGCCGCTGCTTGAGAAAGCCCAGTGACCCGGGGCAAAGGCGTCGCGGCCGCGCTGTTCCTCATCCCGACGGTGCTGGTCTTCGGCCTGTTCTCGTGGTGGCCGATCATCCGCAGCGTGGTGCTCGGATTCCAGCAGACCAACCTGGTCGAGGCGGCGACCTTCGCGGGCCTGGACAACTTCCGCACCCTGCTCGCCGACCCCCTGCTGGGCACGGCGGTGCGCAACACCCTGCTGTTCACCGGCCTGGCCCTGCTGATCGGCTTTCCGCTGCCGATCTTCCTGGCGGTGCTGATGTCGGAGCTGCGGCGCGGCTCCGGGCTGATGCGGGTGCTGGTCTACCTGCCGGTGGTGGTGCCGCCGGTGGTGGCCGTGCTGATGTGGAAGTGGTTCTACGACCCGGACTCCGGCCTGTTCAACCAACTGCTCGGGCTGGTCGGGCTGGGACCGTACCCCTGGTTGCAGTCCACGGGCATGGCGATGCCGAGCCTGGTCCTGGAGGCGACCTGGGCGGGCGCCGGCGGCGTCGTGCTCATCTACCTGGCCGCGCTGTCCAGCGTGCCGACCGAGCTGTACGAGGCGGCCGAGCTGGACGGGGCGTCGGTGTGGCGCAGGTTGTGGCATGTGACGCTGCCGCAACTCCGGCCCATCCTGCTGATCATGCTCCTGCTCCAGGTGATCAACACCTTCCAGGTGTTCACCGAGCCGTTCGTGCTGACCGACGGCGGGCCGGAGGACTCGACGGTCACGGTGCTGCTACTGATCTACAGGTACGCGTTCGTCAACGGCGACTACGGCACGGCGGCGGCGTTGAGCGTGAGCCTGGCCGTGGTGCTGGCGGTGCTGTCCGCCGGGTACCTGCGGCTCACCAGAGCTTGGGGGACGAAGTGAGGGGAGTGATCTCCGGCACCGAACGGCGCGGGCGCGGGATGCGCCTCGGGCTGGGCACCACCCAGGTGCTGCTCATCGTGGCCCTGGTCCTGGAGGGTGCCGGGCCGATCTACTGGATCTTCAAGGGCGCGATCTCCTCCACCCAGGAGTCGCTACGCCGTCCGCTGGCCCTGTGGCCGGCGGACGTGCGATGGTCGAACCTGGCGGAGGCGTGGACGACCCTGGAGGTCGGCCACTACCTGACGAACACCGTCGTACTCGTCGGCGGCTCCTGGTTCGCGCAGCTGTTCGTCGCGACGACAGGCGCCTACGCGCTGTCGGTCCTGCGACCCTCCTACGGCAAGTACGTCTACGGCGCGGTCCTGGCGACGCTGTTCCTGCCCGGCACCGTCTCGATGGTCTCGCTGTACCTGACCGTCCTGGACCTGTCCATCGCCAACACCCCGCTGTCGGTGTGGCTGCCCGCCGGGGCGCACGCCTTCAACGTCCTGCTGGTCAAGCAGTTCTTCGACGGCATACCCAAGGAGTTGTTCGAGGCGGCGCGCCTCGACGGCGCGGGACCGTGGCGGATCTTCACCCGGGTGGTGCTGCCGATGTCGCGCCCGATCCTGGCCGTGGTATCACTGCTGGCTGTCATGAACGCGTGGAAGGACTTCCTCTGGCCCATGATCGCCATCACCGACACCGAGAGCCAGCCGCTGGCGGTGGCCCTGCCCCGGCTGGCGGACACCTCGGACCAGGCTCTGCTCATCGCCGGGATGCTGATCGCGATCATCCCGCCTGTCCTGGTGTTCCTGCTGTTCCAGCGGCAGATCATCCGGGGCATCGCCTTCACGGGGCTGAAGGGATGAGGGTCCTGGTCACCGGCGCGGCAGGCCGCCTCGGCTCCGCCGTACTGGCAGAGCTCGCATCGCGGGACATCGCCGTGACCGCGCTCGTCGCGCAGGATCCCGGCCCGCTGCTGGCGGAGCGGGTCGTCGTGGGCGACGCCCGCGACCCGGCCGCCGTCCGTACGGCCCTCGAAGGGGCCGACGCCGTCGTTCACACGGCGGCGCTGGCCTCGCCCGAGGTGGCGGCGCCCGAGGTGGTGTTCTCGGCCAACACGCAGGCGACGTTCGTGGTGCTGAACGAGGCGGGAGAGCAGGGGGTACGGCGGGCCGTGATCGCCGGCAGCCTGTCGGTCACCGGCCTGCCTTTCGCCAGGTCGCGCCCGAGCCCGCCGTACCTGCCGCTGGACGAGCGGGTGCCGTTGCAGATCGAGGACCCGTACGCGCTGTCCAAGCAGGTGGACGAGGCGACGGCGGCGATGATGCACCGGCGGCACGGCATGACCGTGGCCGCGCTGCGCTTCCCCTTCCTCGGTGACCAGGCCAGGCTCGCCGCGCGCGCCGAGCGGCTGGCCAGGGATCCCGCGGCCGGGGCCGCGGAGGTGTGGAGCTACCTCGACCTGCGCGACGCCGCGCGTGCCTGCCTGCTCGGGCTGACGGCCCCGCTGCACGGCGCGCCGGTCATCTTCGTCGCCGCGGACGACACGCTCGTGGCGACCCCCACCGAGGAGTTGCTCGCGGCGCACCACCCCGGCGTGCCGCGCCGTACGGCATTGCCCGGCAGGACCGTGGCCATCGATCTCGAGCCGGCCAGGCGACTGCTCGGATTCACTGCTCGGCATCCGTTCCCAGAGGAGCGACAATCATGATCATGCCGGAGACGCAGGCGCCGTGGCAGGCCAGGGACGGGCTGCGCATCACCGGCCTGCGCGCGATCGTCACCGCTCCAGGCGGGGTCCCGCTCGTCGTCGTGCGCATCGACACCTCGGAACCCGGGTTGTACGGCCTGGGCTGCGCCACCTTCACCCAGCGCTTCCACGCCGTGGTCGCCGCGATCGAGCGGCACCTCGCCCCCATGGTCATCGGCCGGCATCCGGCCGACATCGAGGACATCGGCCGGATGCTGCACTACTCCTCGTACTGGCGGGGCGGGCCCGTGCACAACAACGCGCTGTCCGGCATCGACCAGGCGTTGTGGGACATCGCGGGCAAACGTTTCGGCGTGCCGGTGTACGAGCTGCTGGGCGGGCGGGTCAGGGCGGCCGCCGCCGTCTACACCGGGGCTCGCGGTGGCGAGGTCGAGGAGTCCATCGAGCGGGCCGCCGCGCTCGCCGAGCAGGGCTACCGCTACGTGCGGCTGCAGGCGGGCGGGCCGGGGCTCGGCACGTACGGCGGCGTCGGCACGCCCGGCGGGTATCCCAGCAGCCCCCATCCCGACGGCTGGGACGTCGGCCACTACCTGCGGAGCACGCCGAAGCTGTTCGAGCGCGCCCGCGAGGTCCTCGGTGAGGAGCTCGGCCTGCTGCACGACGCGCACAACCGGCTCACGCCGAAGGAGGCCGTGGGGCTCGCGCGGTCGCTGGAGCCGTACCGGCTGTTCTTCCTGGAGGACCCGCTCGCACCCGAGCACTTCGACCGGCTACCCGAGGTGCGGGCGGCCGCGCCGATGCCGATCGCCTCCGGCGAGCTGGTCTCCTCGGTGACCGACGCGGCGCGTCTCATCACCTCCGGCGGCGTCGACTACCTGCGCCTGCACGTCTCGGCCGTCGGCGGGCTGACGCCCGTGCGCAAGCTCGCCGCGCTGTGCGAGCTGACCGGGGTGCGGACGGCCTGGCACGGGCCGCCCGACGTGTCACCGGTGGGCGCGGCGGCCAACGTCACGCTCGACGTCACCAGCCCCGCGTTCGGGATCCAGGAGGCGCATGTCTACCCGGAGACCGTGCACGAGGTGTTCCCGGGAACGTTGAGGACGGTGAACGGCTACATCACCCCCTCTGACCGACCCGGCTGGGGCGTCGACCTCGACGAGAACGCCGCCAGGCGATACCCACCGGAAACGCACCTGCACGAGCGGTGGGCCGCGCGGGTGCGCAGGCCCGACGGCGGGATCGAGGCTCCGTGATCTACTACTTCTTGGGGGATATGCCATGAGACCCAGCGGTCGCCCTCGTCAGGCGGACATCGCTCGACTGGCCGGCGTCTCACAGCCGACCGTGTCCCTGATCCTCGGCGGCGGCGCCGCTGCCATGGGCATCGCCCAGGAGACCCAGCGCAAGGTCATGGAGGCCGCCGAGCAACTCGGGTACGTGCCCGACCCGATCGCCACCCGCCTGGCGGCCGGGCAGAACAACCTGCTCGGCCTCTACACCTTCACCTCGACCTTCCCCAATGAGATCTCCCACGCCTACTACCCGTTCCTGGTGGGTATCGAGGAGGAGTCGGCGGCGCAGGGCTACGACCTGCTGATGTTCATCGCCTCCAGCACCACGGGCGAGCGCCCGCACGCCCAGGTGCTCAACCGGGTACGGCTGGCCGACGGCTGCCTGTTCCTGGGCAGGCACCTGCCCGTGCGGGAGATGGACCGCCTGCTGGCCACCGATCTTCCTGTCGTCTACATAGGGCGGCACGACGAGTTCGGCGACCGCCTGGCCTACATCGGCGCCGACTACGTGTCCGCCGGCGCCGCCGTGGTGCGGCACCTGGCGGGGCTGGGCCACGAGCGCATCCTGTACGTGCGCGAAGCCGACGAGGCGATCACCTCCGTCGACAGGGAGGCCGGCTTTCGGAACGGCATGGAAGAGTGCGGGCTGGCAGCCGAGGTGGTGCGCACCGACGGCGCCGACCTGACCCCCGACCGGCTGCGCGCCTGGCGTGACCAGGGCATCACCGCGGTGGTCACCGAGGCCACCGACACCGACGCCGCCCATCGCGCCCTCCTGTCGGCCGCCGAGCGCGCGGGGCTCCGCTTCCCCGACGACCTCTCCCTGGCCACGTTCGGCGACCCCCGCGACCGCGCGGCAGGGCTCACCGGCTTCGCCGTCCCCCGTCGCGAGATGGGGGCCGCGGCCGTCCGGCTGCTCACGAAACTCATCGCGGGAGACCGTACGGTCCCCAGGCACCAGCTCCTGACCTGCGAGCTTGAGCCAGGCGAGACCGCGGCACCGCCCCGCTAGCCCTCTCGAAAGGCATCACCCATGACCGACATCCTCATCGTCGGCGGTGGGCTGGGCGGCGTCGCCGCAGCCCTGGCCGCCTGCCGTGCGGGCCACGACGTCGTCCTCACCGAGGAGACGGACTGGATCGGCGGCCAGCTCACCGCGCAGGCCGTACCCCCCGACGAGCACCCGTGGATCGAGAGCTACGGCTCCACTGCGACCTATCGTGAGGTGCGCGGCTCCATCCGCGACTACTACCGGCGCTGGTACCCCATGACCGGCGGCGCGCAGCGCTGGCGCGAGCTGAACCCCGGCGCCGGATATGTCAGCAAGTTGTGCCATGAACCACGCGTCTCCCTGGCGGTCCTGCAGGCCATGCTGGCGCCCCACGTGGCCGCCGGGCGCCTGCGCGTCCTCCTTGAACACCGTCCCGTCGATGTCGAGGTGGACCGTGACCGCGTCAGAGCCGTCACGCTGCTGGACCTCCGCTCCGGCGACTCCCACACCATCGCCGCCGCCTATGTCCTCGACGCGACGGAGACCGGCGATCTGCTGCCGCTGGCGAGGACGGAGTACGTCACGGGCGCGGAGGCCCGCGGCGAGCACGACGAGCCGCACGCGCCGGACGAGTACCAGCCGCTGAACATGCAGGGCATCACCTACTGCTTCGCCGTCTCCCACCACGACGGTGAGAACCACGTCATCGACCGGCCCTCGGACTACGGATTCTGGCGCGATTACCGGCCCGGCTTCTGGCCCGGGCCGCTGCTCGGCTTCAGCGCCCCGGACCCACGCACCCTTGAGCCCGAAACCCGCTGGTTCGACCCCAACCCGCCCGGTGATCCCCGCGGGGTGCTGGCCGACCAGAGCGCCCAATCGGGGGACAAGGACCTGTGGATGTTCCGCAGGATCCTCGCCCGCGACCTGTTCGAGCCCGGCTTCGCCGCTTCTGACATCACTCTGGTCAACTGGCCGCTGAACGACTACTGGCTGCGCCCGATCATCGAGGTGGAGGCCGACACGGCGGCGCTGGCGCACAGGGAGGCGAGGCAACTGTCGTTGTCGCTGCTGTACTGGCTCCAGACCGAAGCGCCCCGTCCTGACGGCGGCACCGGCTTTCCCGGGCTCCGGCTCCGCCACGACGTGGTCGGCACCGCGGACGGACTGGCGAAGTCCGCCTACGTCAGGGAGTCGAGGCGTATCCGCGCGGTCACCACCGTCACCGAGCACCATGTCTCCAGGGCCGTCCGCGGCGACCGCGGCACGCTGCGGCACCATGACTCCGTCGGAGTCGGCGCGTACCGCATCGACCTGCACCCGTCGACCGGTGGGGACAACTACATCGACATCGCCAGCGTGCCCTTCGAGATCCCGCTCGGCGCGTTGCTGCCTGTCAGGATGCGGAACCTGCTGCCCGCGGGGAAGAACATCGGCACCACGCACATCTCGAACGGGTGTTTTCGCCTGCATCCTGTGGAGTGGAACGTGGGTGAGGTCGCGGGCCAGCTGGCCTCGTACTGCCTGCGCCGGGAGGTGGAACCGCAGGAGGTCAGGGAGAAGGAGACCTTGCTGGAGGAGTTCACCGGGGAACTGGACAGGATCGGGATCGAACGCCACTGGCCGGCACCGGCGGGCTACTGACCCTCGGCCCGCGGCATCGGAGCCTCGACCTTGGTGGCCAGAAGGCCCGCTGGGACAGTCGCAGCCCAGCGGGTCGAAGCGCTCATCGACGACGGCGTGGCCGGCCCCCAGGCGGGGCCTGTGCCGTCGGAGCCCGCGAAAGGCCCATTCACGACAGGTACGGGCATGGCGCCTCGCGACTGTCGCTAAGCCACTCGACACACGTGAGTCCGACACCACGAGTGTGACCCGCTGACGGGTGCTTGTTAGCGATTTAGGTAGATCTTTCCATATATCTCCCATCAGGCGACACATCGGACACCGCCTTCTACCTGGGACTTTACCTTCGCCGGAAGCGTTGAACCCTCCTTGGGGCGCACTTGACCTGCGGAAACATCAGGCTACCCTCGCCCTATCGCAGACTTCCGGTTTATTCACATTGGTCACAAGATTACCAATTTTGTCAGGATCAATGTGCATATATCCGGTCTTGTTCAGGAGGTTCCCTCACTTCCATGACGCCAGAGACGCAGAGGTTCATCGAACTGCTCCAGCGCCAGCTCGGCTATGCCGACAAGGGCGCGAGCACCAAGTTCGGCGAATGGTACGGCAGCAACGTCGAGTTCGACGCCGACTACAGCTCGGCCCCGTGGTGCGACATGTACATTTCGTGGGCGGCGCACAAGCTCGGCTACCAGGCATGGGTCGGCCAGTTCGCGTGGACGGTGGCACACGCGAAGTGGTTCAAGGAACAGCACGCGTGGGGGAAGGTTCCGACGCCCGGCGCGTTGGTCTTCTTCGACTGGAGCGGCTCCGGCCAGATCGACGACATCGACCACGTCGGCGTCGTGACGAAGGTGCGAGGCGACACGATCTTCACGATCGAGGGCAACACCGACGGCGGCGTCGTGGAGAGCAAAGAGCGCAGCACGAGCACTGTCGTCGGGTACGGCTATCCGGAACGGGTCAAGGCCAACCTGGACGCGACCAAGTCCGAACTCCAGCTGGTTCAGGCGCGGCCTGGACCCGAAGCGCCGCAGCAGGCGGCCGGCGACTGGTCCGCCGAAGCACGACCCGGTTCCCAGACGCGGCAAGATCAATACGCCGACCAGACGTCTGAGGCATCACGCGACATCCACAAGAACCAGGAACAACCCGGCCACGGGTCCGCCGACTCGCGGCCCGACGCGGACACGACCAGCAACCAACCCCCCGACCGGGCACCCCGCCAGCCCTCCGGCGATCACACAGGACAAGCGCAGCCGTCCAGCGATCACACGGGGCAAGAGCAGCCGTCCGGCGACAAGACACCCCAAAGCCCACACAACCAGAACCCCCAGGCCACCGACGACCACGCGACCCCGTCAGGCGCCCGGCCCGGGGCTGACGACCCGGGCCGGAACACCGCCGACGGACCGGGCACCCACGCCACGCACGAGCCGGGCTGGGCCACCGCGGACGGACCGGCCACGGGTGCTGCGGACGGCTCGCACTCTCAGGGGCAGTCGGCTGCCCCTGAGAGCCCAGGCGCCAACCAGGACGACCCTCACTCCCCCACCGCACCCGAACACACTCAGGCTTCGGACTCACCGCCGAACGCGACAGCCCCAACCCGGGATTCCGCCGACATTCCGCCCGCCACGGTTGCCCCGGCCCCGACTTCCTCCGACAACCCGAGCGCCAGTCCGACATCGGACACGCCGTCCACCACCCCGACCCCAACTTCCGACGCTCCGACCGCCACCCCCACTCCGACTTCCGACACCCCGACCGCAACCCCCACCCCAACCTCCGACGCTCCGACCGCCACCCCCACCCCAACCTCCGACGCTCCGACCGCCACGGTCACCCCGACCTCCGACACGCCCTCGGCCACGGCCACCGCCATCCCAACGCCAACCGTCTCCGAGACACCCCCCACAACCAGCGCGACCCCGACCTCCGACGCGCCCTCTGCCACACCGTCGGCCACGCCCTCGACGACGACCCCGGCCACGCCCACGCCCACGGCCAGCGCATCGGTGCCGCAGACGGCTCCGGAAACCACTCCTTCGCCGACCGCCACCACCGCCGAGCCGGCCGCTTCTCCCGAACCCGAGCCGACCGCTTCCGCGACGGAGGCGGCGGCCACGTCCCAGTCCGAGCCGACTGCCACCCCCACGCCGACCACCGCCCCCTTCTCGGCTGAGCCGCTCGCGTCCTCCGAGGCCGAGCCGGTCCCCGAGGAGAACACCCCTGCCGCGTCGAAAGCGGCTGACACCGCGGTCGCAACGCCGTTCCCCACGCACCTCCAGGCCTCGGTCAGCGGCCCGCTGCCGAGCCTGTCCACTCCGGTGTTGGTCACCTCGGCCGTGGTCACCGTCGTGGTTCTGTTCGCGGTGTTCGTGGTGCTCAAGACCCGCGCCGGCGCCCGCTCGGCCGCCACAGCCGCCGCCGGGTACGCTCCCACGAGCCCGCCCGTGCCGGTCGTCCCGCGGCACGGCGTCGCCGAGCCGGACGAGGGCACGGTGTGGAGATGGGAGCTCCTGGAAGCCATCGAGGCTGCCGTAGCTCTCGACACCACCCCACCCGGCGAGCAGGACGGCGCCCCTGTCCCCTCGCAGCAGGAGAACCGGCGACCCGACCCCGCGCTCGGCCCTCAGGATGAGGACGCCTTGACCGAGCCGCTGGAGCCGATCGTCGACACCGGGCCGCTGGAGCCGACCGTCAACACCGGACCGCTCGAGTCGATCGTCGACACCGGGCCCGTCGAGCCCATCGTCATCCCCGCGGCGACGAGCCCGTTCAACGCCTTCACCCCGGCCGAGTCCACGGACGAGAACGTCCCCGACCCGACCCGCGACGGGCGCAACGGGCGCGGCGACCAGCACGCCGGCGATGAGGATGCCACCGGCGGGAAGACGCCCCCGGCCCCCGACGCGCTCTAGCTTGAGCGCCTGCCCCTGACCGTCGGCGCGCTGCCACCTGTCCGTGCCGCCTACGCCGACGCCGGCTCGGACAGCGCATCCCGGTCTCGTGCTGTACGGCGGAACCTACGTACCGGCCCGTGGCAACGGCGGCCGCCCGCCGGTGCGTAGGTCCCGTCCGCTTCTACCGGCGCGTGACCTCCGCCCCCGTGAAACGGTAGTGCCGTGCCGGGTCGAAGTCGGGCCATGGCTGGTAGGCGTTCACGCCGGGTTCGCCGCGCAGGTGGAACGCGCTCGGGTAAGGCCGCTCGTCCGCCGTGATGCGGGTCGAGGTCGGGATGTAGCGGATGGTCAGCCCGCATCGCCGCTCTGGCGAGGTGTTCGCGTTGCTGCCGTGCACGATGTTCGGGTGGTGCACCTCGACGTCGCCCGGCGCCAGCACCATGTCCACGGCCGCCGACTCCTCCACCTCGGCCGCGATCTCTTCGCCGAGCACATTGTCCACCGTAGTGTTGGGGCGCATCGCCTGGATGTCACCGCGGTGGCTGCCGGGGATCAGCCGTACGCAGCCGTTCCCCGGCGTCGAGTGGTCGATGGCCAGCCAGAGCGTGACCACCCGCATCGGCTCCAGCGGCCAGAACGCCGCGTCCTGGTGCCAGAGCACCGGCTGCCCCGAGTACGGCGGCTTGCTGATGTAGTGCGAGGCGAACAGCGCGATGTCCGGGCCGATGAAGGTCTGCGCGATGTCCAGCAGCCGGTCGTCCGAGATCAACCGCAGCCAGAACGGGTCGTCGCGCAGCAGCGTGTGGCCCAGATGTTCGGGCCGCAGGTCCGGGTGGCGGCGCTGCAGCCAGTCGACGTGGCCGGCAGCCTCCCGCACCAGCTCCCGGTCGATGACATCGCGGAAGACGGCGTAGCCGTCGCGGTCGAATCGCTCGAGGACGTCACTCATAATGCTCTCCCGGAATGCGCAGCGGGGCCCGTCACAGGGTGATCTCTCGTTTCTCCTGCGCGGACCGGTAGGCCGCGAGAATGACCTTGAGCACGTCCGTGCCCTCTTCGTGGGTGTGCACCGGCCGCGATCCGTCACGTATCCGGCGGACGAAGTCGGCGCAGACGGCCGGAATGGAGTCGACGGCCGGAAATGCGAGCGTGGTGGCGGCCCCGCCGCGTGGCTTGTGGCACAGCGTCGTGCCGTCGCTCCACAGGCTGCCGAGCTCACCGACCGCCGAGAACTTCTCGGTGAACGGCGCCGCTTCGTACGCCCAGCTGGTCACCACCTCCCCCACCGCGCCGTTGGCGAAGCGCACCAGCACCCGGGCTGAATCCTCGCCCTCCATGAACGCCAGCCGGTGGGTGCTGAGCATCGCCGTCACCGCGGCCGGACGGGTGGAGGCCAGGTACAGCAGCAGGTAGGTGGGGTGGTAGCCGGTGTCGATGAGCTCGCCACCGCCGCTGGTGGCCGCGTGGGCGCGCCAGCCCATCGTCGACGGGTCGAAGTCGTTGAAGAAGCTGTCGGTGGTACGCAGTTCGTACACGCGGCCCAGCGCGCCGGAGTCGATGAGCTCGCGGGCGTGGGCGACCGCGGGCAAGGTGAGCTGGTTGTGCGCGCACATCAGGGTGACCCCGGCTGTGCCCACCGCGTCGGCGATCCGCTCGGCCTCGGCGATCGTCAGGCACAGCGGCTTCTCGCACAGGATGTGCTTGCCGGCCTTGGCGGCGGCGATGACGGCGTCGGCATGCAGATGGTGGGGCAGGCAGATGTCGACGGCGTCAACGGAGGCCTCCTCCAGCATGCGCTCGTAGGAGCGGTACGCCTGGGCGCCACCCGCCTGCTGGGCGCGCTCGGTGGCGGTGTCGAGGTCCACGTCGGCGACGGCGGTGACGGCCGCCTCGTCCGGGACGGCGAGATAGCCGCGCAGATGGGAGCGGGAGATGTTCCCGCAGCCGATGAGGCCGATGGAGAGGGTCATACGCGGCTTCCTTCCTCGCGGCTCTCGCGGGTGGCGGCGGCCATCAAGCGGGTCAGGTCGAGGCCGAGGGCGAGGTTCTCCTCGTCACGGGTGCCGTCGGCGACATGGCGTACGAACAGCTCGAAGGGCGTGCCGGTACGCGGCGGCACGGGCAGCTCGCGCCAGGCGCCGCCGGTGCTGAGCAGCATCCGCGGCTCGGGCGTCCCGTACACGAGGGAGCCTTCGGTGCCGTGCAGCTCGATGGTGAACGGGGAGGCCGGTGCGACGAAGGACGCCTCCACCACGCCGAGCGTGCCATCCGCGCAGCGCAGCACCGCGACGGCGTTGTCCTCGACGGCGCGCTCCGTCACATGGCCGAAGGACCCGCTCACGGTCTCGGGCATGCGGCCGAGGAACAGCCGGGCCAGGTACATGGGGTGGCAGCCGAGATCGATGAGGGCGCCGCCCGCGGTGGCGGCCGGGTCGTAGAAGTGCTCGGGGAGCCAGCCCTCGCCGACCGAGCCGCCGTGGGCCAGGCGGATCCGGACGAGGGTGAGGCGGCCGAGTTCGCCGTCGGCCAGCACCTTGCGGATGGCCGTCGTGTAGCCGTCGTACAGCCTGGGGAGCGCGAGCATCAGCGCGACCCCGGACTTCTCCGCGGCGGCGGTGATCTCCACGCACTCGGCCGGAGTCGGGGCGAGGACCTTCTCGGTGAAGATGTGCTTGCCGGCCGCCGCGGCGGCCGTGATGACCTCGCGGTGCGCGGTGGTCGGGCAGGTGACGACCACGGCGTCGACGTCACCGCGCGCGAGTAGTCCGCCGAGGTCGGGATGGAAGTCGGCGCCGAGGTCGTCGGCCCAGGCCCGCCCGCGGGCGGCGTCCTCGTCCCAGACGGCGGTGATCTCGGTGCCGGGGTGCTCGGATGCCTGGCGGGCGTAGTCGGGAGCGTGTACGTGCCAGAAGCTGAGGATGGCGAGGCGCAGGGGCACGAATGATCCTTGCGTTATGGGTGGATTCAGCCTTCGGAGGTGGCCGTACCTTTGTCGAACCGGTCCAAAACCCTACTCGGGACGGTAGCCCTGGACCGGTTCGATGGCAATACTTGACCGAAAAACGGCGGTAATACTGCGGCAACTCTTGCGATGGATACGGGCCGATGTCAGCATCGGTCACGAGCGCCGGTCGTCCGCGCCCTTCGGAGAGATCTCCCCACCCAGCCACCCGTCAGGCAAGGGATTGACGCATGCCTTACGCAGTTGACGAGTTCGCCTTCGACCTGCGCCAGAGCGTGGCGCCCGGCCACACCTGGGTCACCAGCGGCTGGACCACCGTCCACGCCCCACCGGGCTCGGTGTGCGGGGTCGGCGGGTGGTTCGCGCCACCGTACGCGGCCCCCGACGCCGCGCTGGCCGTCGAACTGGACGTGGACGGGCACCGGATCGCCGACGGTGCGGCGCCCGGCGTGGCCGGAGTCGGCCTGCTCCACGCGGGTGGCACCTGGTGGCCTGGCCGGATCGAGAGGCAGGGCACATACCACCGCCGCCACCACGGCGACCTCGTGTCGTTCGGGGTGCGGAGCACCCTCACCCCGCTGTACGGCCAAGCCGGGTTCGTCCTGGAGGTGGAGATCACCAACCGGTCCGGGCGCGACGTCGCCGCGACCCTGCACCCGCGCGCCGAACCCGGCGGTCCCCGCCGTGTCTCGCTCGGCGAATGGGGCTGGGTCCCGCCCGAACCCGGTCCGGAGGCCACGCGCACGGGACCGTGGACCTGGCAGGCCGGGGACGTCACCGTCGAGCTCTCCCACGAGGGACTCCGCCAGGACGTCCCGGCGGGCGGGAGCGCGGTGTTCGCGCTGGCCGTTCGCGCCGGCGCGGGAACGCCGCCCGGACGGCTGCGGGAGCTGGCCGCCGAATCCCGCCGCCAGTCGGAGCGCCGGCTGGCCGCGGCGCTGGCGCGGGTGCCGCGGCTGTCCAGCGACATCCCGGGGCTGGAGGCGTACTGGCGCGGCTCTCTGTCCAGCGGGCTGGCCTGTCTCTGGGACAACCCCGGCTTCATCACCTCCCCCTTCGTGGCCACCTCCGGGCTGGACGGCGGGGCGCTGTGCTCCTACGCGTGGGACACCGGCGGGTACGCCCCCCACCTGCTCTCCCTCATGCTCGGCGAAGCCACCACCACCGTTCTGGAATCGCTCATGAAGGTGGACCTCACCAGCCACTACGCGATCGCTCCCGACGGCACGGGCCAGGGCGTCCCGTACGCCTACAGCGGCTGGTCCCTGGTCACCCTCGCCACCGCCGTCGCCGCCCACCAGGGCATCTCCCCCGCCCTGGTCACCCAGCTCCACGAGCTGGTCGAAGGGCTGGACGCCCGCTTCACCCCGGCCGGGGCGCTACGCGACTACGGCACCCAGCACAACCTGCTGGAGATGCGCGGCACCGGCTGGGAGCACGTGGTCGCCAGCCCCAACGCCGAACGCGCCTGGTGTCTCGACCGGCTCGCCGAGCTGGCCGAGGTGTCCGGCGCGCGGCTGCCCGTCGGCGAGTTACGCTCCCGCGCCCGTGACATCAGGCAGGCGATCGCCCGCGAGCTGTGGGACGAGCGCGAGGGCTGGTTCCGCTGCCGTTACCCCGACGGGCACACCGAGCTCGTCCAGCACGTCCAGGCGTTCGACGCGATGCGGAACGGCGCCTGCACGCCGGAGATGGCCTCGGCCATGCTGAGGCGGCTGCGTGACGGCTCGTTCCTCGCACCGTACGGCGTCAGTGCCGTGGCCGCGGACGACCGGCTGCACTACGAGCTCGGCGACACCGACTGGTCGGGCGGCGGGGCGTACACCGGGGAGGGCCCGCAGCTCGCCCTGACACTCTGGGAGCACGGCGAGCCGTCCCTCGCCTGGGGCGTCATGAAACGGCTGCTCTGGATGGGGCAGCACTTCCCGTACTACCCCCAGGAGCACTACTGCGACCGCCCGGCGGCACCGCCCGCGGGCCGCCGGGTCAACATCGTCGCCGGGCTGGCCGGCGCGGAGGCGATCCTGACCGGCGCGGCGGGCGTGCGCTTCCGGCTCGACGGCAGCATGGTCGTCACCCCGGCAACGCTCCCCGACGGGGACGTGGAGCTGACCGGGCTGGTCCACCGGGGGCGCATGATCGACGTCTCGACCGCCTCAGGCGTCGTCACCGTCGACGGCCGTCCGCGCACGGCCGGCGGAGTGATCGAGTAACGGCGACGCCGGGTTGCCGGGCCGGAGCGGCGGGCACACGGCGGGGTCGGCTTCGGGCCGGCACGCCATCGGCACGTATTCGTCGCAAAAGTTACGGGCGAGTTACTCCTGTTTTTCATCGAGGTATTGCTATCGAACCGGTCCAGCGCTACCGTCCCAGGAAATGGTGTTGGACCGGTTTGACAAAAGACCGGACGCAGCTGGGGAACGGGCATGGAGAAAATCACGATCCGCGATATAGCGCGGCTGGCCGGCGTATCGAAATCCACGGTGTCGTTGGTGATCAACAACAGCCCGCGGGTCGACCCGGCCACCCGGCGGCGCGTGCTGGCGGTCATCACCCGCCACAACTACGTGCCCAGCGCCACCGCGAGCGCGCTGGCGAAGGGGCGGCCGCCGTTCATCGGCATGATCGTGCCCGGGCTGACGTGGCGGATGGTGGCCCCGCTGAACTTCGGGGTCGCCTCCGTCATCGAGCGCACGCCGTACGAGATCATCCTCTACACGAGCACCAACGACCGCGACTACGGGCCGGTCATCGACCGCATGCTCGCCTCGGGGTTGTCGGCCGGGGTCCTGGTGATCAACCAGGACCAGCCCATGAAACCCCTGCTCGACCTGCACGGGCAGGGTGTGCCCGTGGTCCTCATCAACACCCTCGGCTCCCACTTCGACCTGCCGTCGGTCGAGGCCGACAACTACGAGGGCGCCCGCGGCGCGGTGCGCCACCTGCTGGACCTCGGTCACCGGCGGATCGCGTCGCTGGCCGGGCCGATGACGTACCCGTGCTGCCAGGACCGGCAGCGCGGCTACGAGGACGCGCTGACCGAGGCCGGAGTCCCGATCGACGCCTCGCTCACCGCGCAGAGCGCGTTCGAGCCCCCGCGGGCCCGCGAGCTGGTGTGCGAGCTGCTGGATCGCGCCGACCGGCCGACGGCGGTGTTCGCGCACAACGACGTCACCGCCTACGCCGCCATGGAGGCCGCCGCCGACCGCGGTCTGCGGGTGCCCGAGGACCTGTCCGTGGTCGGATTCGACGACATACCGTCGTCGGCGCACGTCAAGCCCGCCCTCACCACGGTCGGCCAGCCGTTCGAGGCGATGGGCCAGCAGGCGGCCCGGATGCTGCTCGCCATCGTCTCCCCCGGGTCCGGGTCCGGGTCCGGGGAAGAGCCGCCACCGCCCACCCGCGTCCAGCTGCCGACCACTCTCGTCGTCCGGGACAGCACGGGCCCCGCTCCCGCCTGACACCCATCTCACCTCGACTCACCTCCACTTTCACATCGACGAAGCGAAGACCGGCGCCCTGGCGGCACCGGTCGTGATCCCCCCTGCCCGTCGAAAGAAAGGCCCCCTCATGGGTCGCTTCACCAAGGCGCTGGCGTACGTGATCCCCGGAGTGCTGCTCGCGGCGCTGATGGGACCGGCGGCGCCCGCGACCGCCGCCGCACCGACCGAGGTCATGCCGGCCGACATCCTCGAATCGTTCACCCAGTTCACGGGTAATCCCGCACCCCAGACGAAGACAGTCACCGTTCAGGGGCAGCCGGACTTCGACCAGGCGCTGCAGGTCACGGTGACCGGGCAGCCGAGCTCGTCCGGCCTGGACGGCGAGTACTCCTTCGGCGTGGGCGTCCCGTCCGCGCAGCCCACGGTCAAGGGCGAGGCGATGCTGGCCACCTTCTGGGCACGGTCGGTCACGCCGACATCGTCCGGATCCGGCCTGGCCCACTTCGTGTTCGAGCAGAACGGCGGGAGCTACAGCAAGTCCACCCAGGCGGCGATGAAGTTCGGGGCCGCGTGGCAGCGCTTCCAGCTGCCGTTCCGGATGGCCGCCGACTACGCGGCCGGGCAGGTCCGCGTCAACTTCTGGCTCGGGTACGGGCCGCAGGTGCTGCAGATCGCGGGCGTGTCGGTGCTGCGGTACGGACCGGGGACCCCGGCCGGTTGGCCGCAGGCCACCTACGCCGGTCGCGACGCGGCCGCGTCCTGGCGGGCCGCCGCCGCCGACCGGATCGAACGCGACCGCAAGGGCAACATCTACGTCAAGGTCGTCGACTCCCAGGGCCACCTCGTCCCAGGCGCCACCGTTCAGGCGGAGATGACCAGGCACGCCTTCAAGTTCGGCTCGGCCGCGGACGGTGTGCGGCTGATGACCCAGAACACCGCGGGGCAGAAGTACCGCGACACGCTGCTGGCCAACTTCAACCAGTTCACGCTCGGCAACAACCTCAAGTGGAACCACTGGGAGAACGTGACCGAGCGGAACACGTACACGCTGCCCGCGCTCCAGTGGGGACGCGACAACGGCCTGTTCGTCCGCGGGCACACCCTGATCTGGCCGTCGTGCGGGAACATGCCCGCCGACGTCTGCGGCCTGCGCAACGACCCCGCCGCGCTGCGGAACAGGATCGACACCCACATCACCGACGAGACGCGCACGCTCGCCGGCAAGATCGACGAGTGGGACGTGGTCAACGAGCCGTACGCCAACCACGACGTGCAGAACGTGCTCGGCGACGGCGAGATCGACCGCTGGTTCCGGCTGACCCGGCAGGCCGACGCGGGCCCCAAGCTCTACCTCAACGACTACGACATCATCGAGGACAACGGCTGGGAGGTCCGCCACCAGGACCAGTTCGCCGCCCTGGCCCGCTCCCTGAAGGACGGCGGGGCACCCATCGGCGGGATCGGCATCCAGGGGCACTTCGCCGGTGAGCAGCTCACCTCGCCGCAGGACCTGATCACGCTGATCAACAAGTTCGGCGGGATCGGCCTGCCCGTCGCGATCACCGAGTTCGACGTGGGCACCACCGACGAGCAGCTCCAGGCCGACTACACGCGTGACTTCCTCACCGTGATGTTCAGCATGCCGCAGGTCACCGGGGTCAGCACGTTCGGGTTCTGGGAGGGCGACACCTGGGATCCCAAGCGGGCCCTGTTCCGGACCGACTACACGCCCAAGCCGAACGCCGTGGCCTGGCGCGACCTCATCTACGGCAAGTGGTGGACGAGGGCGACGGCCACGACCGGGGCGACCGGATCGACCACGGTGCGGGGCTTCCTCGGCGACTACACCGTCAAGGTCACGGCCGGCGGCGTCACCAAGGAGGTCGCCGTCTCGATGCCGACCATCGCCGGCAAGGCGATCACAGTGGTCGTCGGCTGACGTCAGCACATCGAGTCGGCTCATCGAAAGGAAAGTCCATGTCAGCCATTCAGCTCAGCCGCCGGCAACTCCTGGGGGCCGCCGTCGCCACCGGCGGCGCCGCGTTCCTCGCCGGCTGCGGCGACTCCCGGCAGAACGCCGCCCCGGCGCAGGGCGCCACGCTGGCGTACTGGGACTGGTACGTCAGCCAGGCGCCGTGGGTGGACAACGAGATCAAGCTCTTCCAGCAGGCCGACGGCAAGACCACGATCAAGAAGACCACCCAGGTCACCGACAAGTACCTCGACCTCGTGGCGCTGGCCTTCCGCAGCGGCACCGCCCCCGACGTCCTCCTGCTGCCCACCAAGCCGAAACTGGAGACGCACGTCGGCGAGGGCTGGCTGATGCCCCTGGACAAGTGGGCCACCCCCGAGTGGCGGTCGAGGTTCCCCGCCAACAGTTTCGTCGAGGGCGTCAACATCTTCGGCGGCAAGGTGTACTCCGCGCCCTTCAGCGGCCTGGCGCCGGCGCTGCAGCTCTACATCCACAACGGGGTCTTCAAGGAGGCCGGCCTGACCAACCCCGACGGGTCGGTGCTCATCCCGAAGACGTGGGACGACATCACCCGCGCCGCCGAGGCGATCACGAGCAAGAGCGGCGGCAAGGTCTTCGGGCTCGGCTTCGGCAACGCGCAGAAGGGGGCCCTGCCGTGGCTGATCGAGCTGTTCTGCCGCGGCGCCGGGTCGCCCGGAGGCACCCAGTCGGTCGACTACCGCACCGGGAGATGGACGTACGGGACCGACCGCAACTATGCCGACTTCCTCGCTCTCCTCCTCGACTGGAAGAGCCGCGGCTTCATCTACCCGAACTCGATGAGCATCTCGGACGAGCAGGCCAGGGCGTTCTTCTCGAAGGGCCGGTTCGGCATGATCGTCGGCGGCGTGTGGAACCAGGCCCCCTGGGAGGAGGCCGGCTTCAAGGACTACAGCCTCATGACGCTCCCGTCGCCGACCGGCACCCCGCAGGGCTTCTTCTACGGGGCCCCGGGCAGCTACCTGATGGGTATCTCGGCCAAGGCCAGGAACCCCGACCAGGCGTGGGCCTGGCTCGACTGGTTCTACAGCCCCGCCGCCGGCAAGCGCTGGGTGCAGGGCGGCTACGGCCTGTCGGTCTACCCCGAGAACAACGACCCGGCGGGGGTGACCTCGCCGACGTTCAAGCAGTACGTGGCCATGGCGAACACGGCCCTCGTCGGCCCGGTGCCCGCCATCCGCAACCCGGAGATCGCCAAGGTGGAGGTGGCGCCGGTCCAGCCGGACCTCCCGGACGTCGCGGCCGGCATCTACACCGGCCAGCTCAAGGACACGCCCAAGGCCCTCAAGGAACTCGAGGACCGCCTCAACGGCGCCCTGGGCGAGGCCGTGTCGAAGGCCCGCGGGCAGGGGCTCAAGGTCAGCATGGACGACTACGTGTTCGCCGACTGGGACATCGCCAAGCCGTACACCACCAAGCGCGGATGAGCTGATGACGGACATCCAACTGGTCGGCCGGCCCCGCGCGCTGATCGCGGGCAGGGCGTCCCGCCTGCGGCGGCGGATCGCCGCGGCGCGCTGGTCCTACCTGTACGTCCTGCCGATGCTGGTGCTGCTGCTGGCGTTCGTGATCTACCCGATCATCGCGTCGCTCGGCTACACCTTCTACCGGTGGGACGGGATCGGCGAGCCCGGCGACTTCGTCGGGCTCGCCAACTTCGCCCGGGTGATGACGGACTCCATCTTCTGGGGAGCCCTGCGCAACACGTTCTTCTACGTGCTGCTCGTGGTGCCCGTCCAGCTCGTTCTCGCGCTCGCGCTCGCCCTCGTGCTGAACAACCGCCGGCTGCGCGGGAGGACTCTGTACCGGACGCTCTTCTTCCTTCCGGTGGTGACGTCGGCCGCGGTCGTCGGCGTGGTCGTCCAGCTGCTCTTCTCCAATTTCGGCGACGTGGTCAACGACGTGCTGATGTCGATCGGCCTCAACGACGAGTACGTGGACTGGCTCGGCGACCCGAGCTTCGCGATGATCATCATCATCGGGGTCGGGATCTGGCACACGCTGGGCTACAACCTCGTCTATTTCCTGGCCGCTCTGCAGACGATCCCCGACGAGCTGTACGAGGCGGCGCGGCTCGACGGCGCGGGCGCCCTCGCGAGCTTCCGCTACATCACCGTCCCCATGCTCAGGTCGGTGGGGGTCGTCATCGTCCTGCTGTCGGTCATCGGCTCGTTCCAGGTCTTCGACCTCGTGCAGGTGCTCACCAACGGCGGGCCGTACTTCGCCACCGAGGTCGTGAACACCTACGTCTACCACCTGGCGTTCGGCGGGTTCGGCGGCACCGGCGTCGAGCGGGACGTCGGCCTGGCCTCGGCGGCGTCGTTCTTCTACGGGATGCTGCTCATCGTCTTCGCCGTGGCCCAGGCCCTCTTCCTGCGGGTGCTGGTCAAGCGCAGGGGAGGTCGCGCATGACCCGGCGCGCGCCGTGGCTGACGCACGCGTTCCTGCTCCTCGGCGGGATCGCCTGGCTGTACCCGTTCCTGTGGACGCTGGGCAGCTCGCTGAAGAGCACCGACGAGTTCTTCGGCCGCGGCCTGAACCCGCTGCCCGGGACGCCCCTGTGGGCCAACTACGGGCAGGCATGGCAGGGGGCGTCCTTCGGCCAGTACTTCCTCAACACCCTCACCATCACCGTCGCCACGGTGGTCATCACCCTGCTCGTCACCGCCATGGCCGGCTACACGCTCGCCCGCACCGAGTTCCCCGGCAAGGGGCTCGTCCTGGTCGTGGTCGCGGGGACGGTGTTCCTGCCCCACGGGTACACCATCATCCCGATCTTCGACATCATGGACGCGCTCGGCCTGCTCAACAGCCTCTGGTCGATCATCATCGTGCAGTCCGCGGGCGGGATCGTCTTCGGCACCTTCCTGTTCATGGGCTACTTCCGGGCCATCGACCACTCACTGGAGGACGCCGCCCGGGTGGACGGGGCCGGCTTCCACCAGGTCTTCTGGCGGATCATGCTCCCGTTGTCGGGTCCGATGCTGGCCACGGTCGGCCTGTTCACCGCCATCTCGGCGTGGAACAGCTTCTTCATCCCGCTCGTGTTCACCCTCGCCCGTCCCGAGCTGCGCACCCTAGGCGTCGGGATGTACGCCTTCATCGGCGAGAACTCCACCGACTGGACGCTGCTGTGCGCCGGCTCCGTCATCACGCTCGCTCCGATCATCGCGATCTTCCTGGTGCTGCAGCGGTTCTTCGTGAACGGACTCGCCGGCGCCGTCAAGCAGTGACAGAAGGGTTTCCGTGTCCCATCCCCGGGGAGCCGGTCACCCTCTCCGGTGCAGAACGGGATTGAGCGGGGTGTCCGGGACGGCTCCCACCTCGGCTCCGGGCAGCCACGTACGCAGGTCGTGCCGCTGGTTGTCGTTGACCGGCCGGGAGACCGTGATGTCGGCGTCCATGTAGATCACGGTCATGACCCGGCGCGGGAGGTCCGAGCGGTTCGGCGCGGCGTGGTGGAACGTCCACCCGAGGTGGTAGCTCACCTCGCCGAGCCGGTACGGCGTCTCGACCGACGGGAAGTCCCGCTCGGCCAGCGCCCGCTGCAGCTCCCGCTCGGACTCGTCACTGATGGGCAGGTCACGGCCGTACTCGAAGCGGTGGCTGCCGGCGGCGAAGGCCAGCGGCCCCATCTCGGCCGGCGTCTCCTGCAGGGGGATCCAGACCGTCACGGTCCGGTCGCCGGCCAGCGGCCAGTAGTACTGGTCGGCGTGCCACGGGGTGAGCCCGCCGCCCGGCTCCTTGTACAGCGCCTGGTCGTGATAGAGCCGGACGCCGTCCACGCCGAGCAGCTCGGCCGCGATGCGGGCCAGGCGCGGGGAGAAGGCGAACTCGCGGACGAGGTCGCTGTGCCGCCACAGGTTGGTGACCTGGAGGAACGCCTTGCCGTACGTGTCGCGTTCGGCGAGGGGGAGGTGCTGGGTGTTCAGGTCGATGACCTTCGCGGTGATCTCGGGTTCGTACGCCGCGATCGTCCCGGCGTCCAGCACGCCGGGCAGTTTCACGAAGCCGTTGTCGTCGAAATGCCGCCGCGCGGCGGCGTCGAGGTCGTACCGGGACTCGAGATCGTGGTGAGTGGTCGCCATGCGACCAGCCTCGCCGCACCCTGGTGTTCGAGCCACGCGACGGATGACCGATTCCGATACTTTCATGACGACGGAGCACCATGCGCGCGTTCTACGAGCACATCGAGGCCACCTCCCAGCTCTCTTGGACGCTGTACGTCCGCCAGGCCACGCACTTCCGCTTCGCCTGGCACTTCCACCGCGAATACGAACTGACCCTGATCACCCGCGGCACCGGCACCCGGTTCGTGGGCGACTGCGTCGAGGAGTACGGTCCCGGCGACCTGACCCTGATCGGCCCTCAGCTGCCGCACACGTACCAGTCGGTGCCCGGTCACGGCAGCCACGAGGCGATCGTCGCCCAGTTCCGCCGGGACTTCCTGGGACGGGACTTCTTCGACCGCCCCGAGTTCGCCGACGTGGCCACGCTGCTCGAACGCTCGGCGCGTGGGCTGAGCTTTCCCCCGTTCGCCGTGGACCTCGGCGAGCTCGACGCGATGCCGCCGCCCGAGCGGACCCTTGCGCTGATCGACGCGCTCGTCCGGCTGTCGCGCCGCGCCGATGCGCGCCCGCTGGCC